>NZ_BCQG01000029.1 GCF_001544315.1 Geobacillus jurassicus NBRC 107829 | reverse complement strand
CGCTCGAGTCACTTTGTTTGAGATCCATGCGTGCTGTTGATAAAATAGCAATCAAACGACAACGAATGAGTTTCAAACAAAAGGAGCATCCGCGATGGGAGAACAATGGCAAACCCTTTATGAGGCGATCGGCGGAGAGGAGACGATTGCGAAACTTGTCGAGGCATTTTACCGACGTGTGGCCGCGCATCCGGACTTGCGGCCCATTTTCCCTGACGATTTGACGGAAACCGCCCGCAAGCAAAAGCAGTTTTTAACGCAATATTTAGGCGGCCCTCCGCTTTACACAGCAGAGCATGGACACCCAATGCTGAGGGCGCGCCATCTCCGCTTTGAAATTACGCCGAAGCGGGCGGAGGCATGGCTTTCCTGCATGCGGGCGGCCATGGACGAAATCGGCTTGTCCGGGCCGGCGCGCGAACAGTTTTATCACCGGCTTGTGCTCACCGCCCACCATATGGTCAACACCCCGGATCATCTGGACAGAAAGGAGCATTCCCTTGAGTGAGAAGTTTGCTGGGAAGACGACGGCGCCCGCCTGCTTCCCTTCCCAGCCGCTAGGCAACACGAACAAACCGCTCGAGCTGTATTTGTTTATCGATCCTTTATGCCCGGAATGCTGGGGGCTGGAACCAGTCATCAAAAAGTTGACGATCGAGTACGGCCGTTTTTTTACCTTAAGGCACATATTGAGCGGAACATGGGCGACATGGAGCGCACGCAAAGGAACGAAGCCGGAGGCAATGGCCAAAGCATGGGAGTGGGCGGCGAGCCGAACCGGCATGTCATGCGACGGGAGCGTTTGGCTTGAAAACCCGATTTCGAGCCCGTTTGCCCCATCGCTCGCCATCAAGGCGGCGGAAATGCAAGGAAAGCGGGCTGGCCTTCGCTTTTTGCGCAAGCTGCAAGAACAGTTCTTTCTCGAAAAACAAAATGTCGCTGATTTGTCGGTGCTCGCCGAATGCGCCGTCGAAGCGGGCTTGGATGTCGATGAATTTCTGCGCGACATGCACTCGCCCGGAGCGGCGAAAGCGTTCCAATGCGATTTAAAAATCACCTCGGAAATGGACGTCGACGAAATTCCTACGCTTGTGTTGTTTAACGAAAACATTGAAGACGAAGGCATTAAAATTTCCGGATGCTATCCGTATGACATCTACGTCGAATTGATCGCCGAAATGCTCGGCTTCCATCCTGAGCCGTCCTCTCCCCCTCCGCTGGAATCATTTTTAAGCCATTTTAAATTCGTCGCCACAAAAGAAGTTGCCGTTGTGTACAACTGGACGATCCAAGAAGCGGAAACGGAAATGAAAAAGCTGCAGCTAAAGCAAAAAGTGGAGCGGGTGCCCGTCAAACACGGAACATTTTGGCGCTATATCGATAATGCCCGTCCCTAGCGATCTGCTAGGGACGGGCACAAGAAAAAGCCCGGCTGATGCCGGGCTTTTTCTTTTTGCCAAGACAACAAAGGGGATGGGAGAAATTGTTCACGGTCAAACAAAGGGGTATCAGGTTTTGTCTTCCGTTCACATTTTTATCTTAACAAACGGCCGCTTCCATTGGCAACCCGCTTGCTCGATTGTTCACATTATTGTCATAATTCACCCTGCGTCATGAACAGGCAGACAAACAGCATATAATCAACTAAGGCAAACGGAAAAAGGGGCATCGCCATGAAGCAACGCATCGTCTTATCCCTTTGGGCGGCGGCGTCCGTTTCTGCATTTATCCTGAACTTGTTCGGCCTCATGCAGCTCCTTCCGCTCTGGACGACCATGCCGCTTTTGTTTCTCTCCTTGCTTGGTTTGGTAGCGACATGGAACCGCCGCCATCAGTTTCGGGGATTTCCGTCGAAACGAATGCGGCTGTAGCGCCGCATTCGTTTCATTTCTCAAGCAATCTCTCCATCTCTTCGAGCTTTTCGGCGAACACTTGACACGCTTGGCGGATCGGCTCGGCGCTCGTCATGTCGACGCCAGCTTTTTTCAGCACTTCAATCGGGTAATCAGAGCTGCCGGCTTTCAAAAAGTCGATGTACCGCCCCACCGCCGGCTTCCCTTCTTCCAAAATCTGTTTGCTGAGTGCAGTCGCCGCGCTGAAGCCGGTCGCGTACTGATACACATAGTAGTTGTAATAAAAATGCGGAATGCGCGCCCACTCGAGGCCGATTTCTTTGTCTACGACAATATCTTCGCCAAAATACTTTTTATTTAAGTCGTAATAAAGGGAAGTCAGCGTCTCAGCCGTCAACGCCTCTCCTTGCTGCGCCTTCACATGGATCAAATGCTCAAACTCAGCGAACATCGTCTGTCGAAAGACGGTGCCGCGGAACCCTTCGAGGTAGTGATTGAGCAAATAGAGCCGCTTTTTCTCATCATCGATCGTTTTCAGCAAATAGTCGTTCAACAGCGCCTCATTGCACGTCGACGCCACTTCAGCGACAAAGATTGAATAATGGGCGTACGGATATGGCTGCGTTTTGCGTGTGTAGTAGCTGTGCACCGAATGGCCAAACTCATGCACAAGTGTAAACAAATTGTTCACATTGTCCTGCCAGTTGAGCAAAATGTACGGATGGGTGCCGTACGCTCCCGACGAATAGGCGCCGCTTCGCTTTCCTTTGTTTTCGCGCACATCGACCCAACGGTTGTCAAGACCTTCTTTCACGATCGCCACATATTCCTCGCCAAGCGGTGCAAGCCCTTCAAGCATGTACTGCTTCGCTTCCTCGTACGTTACTTCCATTTTCACATCTTTAACAAGCGGCGTGTACAAGTCGTACATATGCAGCTCATCAAGCCCAAGCACTCGTTTGCGCAGCCGTACGTACCGGTGCAACAGCGGCAAATGTTCGTGAATCGTGGCGATCAAGTTGTCATAGACGCTCTCCGGAATGTTGTTCGCATCCAGCGCCGCTTCCCGCGCCGAACGGTAACGGCGGACGCGGGCGAAAAAGTTGTCCTTTTTCACCGTGCCGGCGAGCGTATTGGCGAACGTGTTTTGAAACTTTTCATACGTATGGTACACGGCATAAAACGCATCGCGGCGGACGCGACGGTCAGCGCTTTCTAAAAAGCGGATGAACCGACCATGCGTCACTTCGACTTCCTCGCCGTTTTCATCGATGATCGTCGGAAACGTCAAATCAGCGTTGTTTAACGCGCTGAACGTGTCGGATGTCGCCTGCATCACCTCGGCCGCCTGCGCCAATATCGCTTCTTCTTCTGCCGACAATACATGCGGGCGCTGGCGCGTAATCTCGTCTAGCGCATGCGCATACAAGCGAAGCGGTTCGTATTGTTCCAAAAACGAGCGCAACACCGCTTCATCGATCGCCAAAATTTCCGGCACGATAAACGCCATCGCGCTCGATGCTTCGCTGTACAAGCCTTTCGCCCGAGCGTCAAGCCCTTGGTAAAACGAGTTCGTCGTATCTTGGTCATAGCGCATATGGGCGTATGTATACAGCTTGCCGAGGCGCATCGACACTTCATCTTGGTATTGCAATGCTTCATACAGCACTTCCGGCGATTCGCCAAGCCGCCCTTTGTATTCGCTAAGCTTCGGAATCACCGCCTTTACTTGCTTGAATTCTTCTTCCCAAGCATCATCAGTCGGAAAAATGTCCTCAAGCCGCCACGTTTCTTCCACCGGAATCTCGCTTCGCAGCGGCAGCGACTTTTTCGTTTTCTTTTCCTCCACTGTCATCGTTCCTCCTTGCAAATCATCATACACGAATTATTATTCACCATTTCGTTCATCTTTTCCTGTTTTCTGCTCATTTTTTCCACTCTCCCGAACTCAAGCGCCGAGCAATAGCAGCTAAGCGCTGGCGTTTGGCGGATTTGTTCAAGAAGCGCGGCGTCTTGGCGAATCACTTCGTCGACAGTTGCCGGAAACGACAGCGGCTTCACCAAATGAAGCCGTCCGCCCTCTTCGCGATGGAGATAGCCGAGCAGGCTCAACCAATGCAAATACTCGCCGACGGCCTCGCGATGCGTATCCCGGCCGACAAGCGGCAGCCGGCGCGGGGCGAGGCGGCCGGTGCGGATTTTCTCGTCAAGCCATTGAAATAAAGACGATGCTGTCATCGGCCGATCCGTCTTGCCAAGAAGAAACAAAAGCACGTACGTTTGCCAAATAAACGGCGCCGTCTCCCATAAATACCCTCGCGGAAGCGGCCAGCCTGCTTCGGTCGGAAACAGCGGCGGAACGATGCCCGTCTGGTAAAAGTCAGCACAAATGCGGCGCACGGTTTGGTTCGGATACAGCGGAAACGTCCGCCGCCATTGCTTTTTGCGTTCGAGCCAACGTTCCCAAAACGCGGGCGGAAGCGGCAACGGGCAGGAAGCCATCCAATCGGGGAAAGAAAGCGACGAAAGCGGAACCGAATCGACCACAGCCAATGTCCGCTGCACCGACAGCGGCAACGGGCGGACAAGATGGATGAAGCGCTTCGTCTCTGGGCTGTAGTACCATATATGCGGAACAACCGAATGCGGGACACGGTGGGCAAACAGCCATTGAAATCGGGAAAGCAGCACTTCACCCGAATATTTTGTCGAACGCCGCAAATGATGGGCTCCTAACACCCACAACGGGCGGATGCCGAGGCGGCGATAGCCGTCATTGCGTTCGCGAAACAGCGATTCATCGATCGTGGAACATTGGTATTCGAGGGCATAAAGGTGAGGGCCATGGCGGAACAATACATCAGGTCGCTGCTTGATGGCGGGCAAATACGGCTCGAGCTTCGCCTCGATGCCTTGGCGGATGAGCCACGCGAACAAGTCTCGCTTACCGGTTAAGTGGCGCTCCGACTCCGGCTCGTGCTCGACCGGGCAGGCCGTCCCTTTCCGATGGGCAAAATGCGGCAAACGATAGCGGCCAGATCGGAGCACCACTTCTTGGCGGCACGCGGGACAAAAAAACGGTTCCTGTCGTTTCAGGCGCATCAGCCGCTCTCGTTCCCATCGTTCCGCCCCGGCAAGTGAAACCGGCCTGCCATCGGTTGAGAGAGCGACAAACAATGCGATCACTTCCTTTCCAGTGAAAAATGGTTGCCTGCGGGCGGGAGCCGTTGAGAGTGTCCTCTGCTTCCCCCCCTTAACCATCCAGCTCTTCCCTTTTATTCGTCGACCATCGCCGTTTTTCCTGCCCTGAGCCAGACTGCGCCAAAAAAAGTCCGCCGATTCGGCGGACTTGGCGTCACAAGCGCTTTTGCGCAGTTTATCACAACAGCGGCGACAACAGGCGGGAGACCGATTCAGCGACACGCACCCGGAACGGGCGCTGTTGAAACTGTTCGTAATCGATCATGGAAGCGTGGCGAAAATCTTCCAAAAAATCGCGGACGAGTTTATGAATGCTGTCGGTATAATACAAAAAGGCGTTCACTTCAAAGTTTAAATGAAAACTGCGCATATCCATGTTCGCCGTGCCGATCGAGGCAAGCTCGCCGTCGACGACGATGACTTTGCTGTGCAAAAACCCTTTTTCATACTCGTAAATTTTCACCCCGGCCTCGAGCAGCTCGGGAAAATACGAGCGCGAAGCGTAAAAGACAATTTTTTTGTCCGGACGCTTTGGCGCCAGCAGGCGAACGTCGATGCCGCTTAACGCCGCCACTTTGAGCGCCGTCAAAATGTCCTCATCCGGCACAAAGTACGGCGAGGCAACCCAAATCGATTGTTTCGCCGACGTAATCATGGCAAAATACAGCTGTTTGATCACTTCCCACTTTTGGTCCGGACCGCCGGCGATGAGCTGCACCCCGCCTTGCCCTTCCTCGACGATGAGCGGCGGCGACAAATAGTCCGGCGTCAACAAGCGTTCCCCCGTCATGTAATACCAATCTTGCAAAAAAATGAGCTGCAGCGTCCGGACGGCTTCACCACGGATCAATAAGTGCGTATCACGCCAAAATCCGAAATATTTGTTTTTTCCTAAATACTCATCCCCGATGTTCAGCCCGCCGACAAAGCCGACGCCTCCATCGATGACAATGATTTTTCGGTGATTGCGGAAATTGATCTGGTTGCTTAAAAACGGCAGGCGCACTGGCGAAAACGGGATCATCTCGACTCCGGCCGCGCGCAGCTCCTCGATATAGGCGTTTGACAGCTTCCAACTCCCAACGGCATCGTACAAAAAACGGACGCGCACCCCTTGGCGCGCCTTTTCTATCAAGACGCGCTTCAACCGTTGACCGATTTCATCATGACGGACGATATAATATTCTAAATGAATATGGTGCTCCGCTTTTTCCAGTTCGGCAAAAATGGCCGAAAATGTCTCCTCACCGTTGGTCAACACCGCCGTCTGCGACGCGAGTGAAACCGGATGCCGGCCGATGCGATAAGCAAGGCGCAAAAGCGGACGCTGATGGGGCGCCATCGGCAGCCGCTCGATGGCAATCGGTGACGGCTCTTGGAACTTGAGCAGCACCGCCTCATCAAAATCGGCTTTCTTTTTATAGCGTCGTTGTTGCCAGTAATTGCGTCCGAACAATAAATAGAACAAAAAGCCCACGATTGGAAAGCTCCCCAGCACCGCCAGCCAAGCGATCGTCTGCGCCGGCTTCCGGTTCTCGAGGGAAATGACAAAGGCGATGAACACAACCGAGCAAGAGATGAGCACACTCAAAACGCCGAGCAGCTTCCCTTCCCACAACCCACGCGTCAATACTAACAACGCACCAACAATGACGACGAGAATCGCCACTCTAGATGTGTTTCGCAACAAAACCCCTCCACCCAGCTCTTCATCATAGCCGTTTTACTTCCGTTAACGCAGAAAACGCCGATTTCTGGCGGCGAAATCGGCGGAATGGAAACATTATGGGGCTGGAAAATACGTTTTGATCGTTTCGAGTGCATTGTCGCCCATAATTTCAGTCCCGTATTCTTCAAGGCGATAAATCGTCAGCTGCGAATCGCTTCCGTATTCCAACAGAAGGCTGAGCATATTGTCTACTTCCTGCTCGGTGTAGCGCTCGTCAAACTCGACGAACAAGTAATAGCGGCCTTCAAATTGGAACAGGCGGTTCGACAGCTCGGAGAAGTCGGCGCGGTGAGCCAAGGAAATGACGTCCTCGATGTCCTTGAACGAAAGGATGAACTGAAGAACGTCTTGCTCTTCTCTCTCCTCGGCATCTTCGGTTTGGCCAAAGTGGAAATGGTGGCCGAACAGCGATTCCACCTTTTCATCAGCCGACAGCGAAAACTCGCGCCATTTCTCTTCTGGAAGCGGCAGCTCGAGCTTGCTTCCGTCTTTAGACAACTGCGCTTTCGTCACGACGACTTCGAGCCCTTTTTCGAGCGCCTGCACTTGGATCCAAAGCGGGCCATCGAGCGAAAAATCGCTTTCGCCATGAACTTCATCCATCATCTCCCAAAATAATTCTTCACTCCGTTCCCGGTTGTACCAAATTTCCTCGCGGTCAAAGCCGCGCTCCTCTATATCAACATACGAAATGTAAAACTTCACGGTATGCTCGTTGATGCGTTCGATTTCCATTTCTCAACTCTCCCTTCTAAAAACAAAGAAATAAAAAAGGGAAGGGATCGTGCCCCTAAAACTATTTAAATAAAAAACTTATATCTTGTACTTTTATTTTATGATAAAAAGCGAGAGAAGGGAAATAAAAAAACGCGTTTTTAAAAATTGGTTATGAAACCGGCCATGCCCTACTATAATGATGATGAACACGGACGGAATGAGGGACGTCTATGGTGGATGAATACATCGTCTCGATCTTGCTCATTATCGGCATTGACATCGTTCTCGGCGGGGACAATGCAGTTGTCATTGCATTAGCGAGCCGCAACTTGCCGGAACAAAAGCGGAATATCGCCATCATTGCCGGCACCGCGTTGGCGATCGCCGTCCGCATTGTATTGACGGCAGCCGTTGTTTGGCTGTTAACCATCCCCTTTTTGCAGCTTGCCGGCGGCATCATCCTCTTTTGGATCGCCTTGAAGCTAATCGGACAAAAAGACGAAAAACCAGCGGTGATCAAAGCCGAACCGTCGCTTTGGAAAGCCATCCAGACGATCGTCGCCGCCGATGTCGCCATGGGCCTTGACAACGTTATCGCCATCGCTGGAGCGGCTCAGGGCCATATCGGACTTGTCATGTTCGGCTTTCTCTGTTCCGTTCCTATCATCATTTTAGGCAGTAAAATCATCCTTTATTCCTTGGAACGGTTTCCGGTTCTCATTTATGCCGGCGGCGCCCTCTTAGCGTACACCGCTGGAAAGATGATCGCCGCAGAAGAGCGGCTGCGACCGTTTTACCCCCCGAATGGGGAGACGCTTTTTCCGATGGCGGCAGCCGTTCTTGCCGTGTTGCTCGGCTTTATGGCCAATCGCCGGTCGCGCGCCGTGTAAATGGCGTTGAACGGCAGATGTTGAATGCTCTTCCATCTGCGCAAACAAGAGACGGGAGAGTCTTGGGAATCCTTGCCCAACGCCAGGCTGTTGGCCAAGCCAGCTCTGTGTGTCCCACGTTTTCGCTGCGCCCACTTCCGCTGATCGCGTGGAAGTGGGGATCTTCTCGGTTAGAGATGATAAAAAACTTCTACATGGCATGCCATGTAGAAGTCTGTTTATTAGCCGTTCACCAGCCGTTGCGCTTCGCGAAGCTGATACGCCCGCACTTTGCGCGGCAGGAAGCGGCGGATTTCATCCTCGTTGTAGCCGACCTGAAGACGCTTTTCATCAATGATGATCGGTCGACGTAAAATGCCGGGATTTTTTTGAATGAGTTCATACAAATCTTGCAGCGGCAGAGACTCCAAGTTAATGTTCAGCTTTTGGAATACTTTCGAACGGGTGGAAATGATCTCATCCGTCCCCGTTTCCGTCATCCGCAAAATTTCTTTAATCTCCTCGACCGTGAGCGGCTCGGAGAAAATATTGCGCTCGACATAAGGAATATTGTGCTTCTCGAGCCACGCCTTCGCCTTCCGGCATGACGTGCAGCTCGGTGATGTGTATAGCTTGACCACTTCGATCACTCCTTTTGACAAGGAATCCCTTGCTTCCCTCGTCCGTCAGACGACAGACGTGCACCGCTATGCCGGTTTGACGTCTGACAGCATAGCGACACGGCCTGAATGCCAGTCTGGCGATCAGCCGCTTTGCCAATCGTTTGCAAATTGAAATGACTTTAACATGATATATTATACAATACATCGGCCAAGAAAGATATAGTTTTTCGATGATAAATGCAATTTTCTTTCCTCTTCCAAAGTGAAGACAAATCCTCTACAATCAAAGTAGAAGAGGAAAAGGGAGGAAGAACCGATGGCCGGCTATTTCATCGACTTTGCCATTGCTTCGGCATTGATCGTCGTCCTCACCGCATTGATGGGGAACATCAGCAACACAATCGGAGAGCGGATGTTCGGTCGAAACAAAAGTGGAAAGCATGTCGAGGCCTCTCGCCGCATCCAACAAGGATGGAAAGTCGTCGGGGGAAAAAAATAACGCGCCAAGACAGGCGCATAGGTGGGCGCCGCCTCTTTCACCGTTCGCATCATGCGGCGATGAAGGAGCGGCGCTCTTTTCTATTCTGCTAGGCATACATCGCCCGATACCGCTTATACTCTTCCTCCGAACAAAGCACAAAATGGCCAGGCGTAATTTCACGGAATTCAAGTTCCTCTCCATCTTTGTAGCCATGTTGCGCCGGGTCGTAAACGATCCGCTTGCGCGTCCGCTCCGTTTCCGGATCAGGAAGCGGAATGGCCGACAACAAAGCTTTTGTGTACGGGTGGATCGGATTGCGGTACAGCTCTTCCGATTCGGCGAGCTCGACCATTTTCCCGAAATACATGACGCCGATCCGGTCGCTGATGTATTTCACCATCGACAAGTCGTGGGCAATAAACAAGTACGTCAACCCTTTTTCACGCTGCAGGCGCTTCAGCAAGTTGACGACTTGCGCCTGAATGGAAACGTCAAGCGCCGAAATCGGCTCATCGGCGATGATGAACTCCGGCTCGACGGCCAGCGCGCGGGCGATGCCGATCCGCTGGCGTTGACCGCCGGAAAACTCATGCGGGTAGCGGCTGGCATGCTCGCGGTTCAACCCGACCGTCTCAAGCAATTCATACACGCGCTGCATCCGTTCTTCTTTCGTTTTCGCCAGCCCGTGGATGTCGATGCCCTCAGCGATAATATCCGCGACCGTCATCCGCGGATTCAAGGACGCATACGGATCTTGGAAAATCATCTGCATTTTCCGGTTTAACTCTTTCAGCTCTTTTTTCGATTTTTTGCCGTGAACATTGACCCCGTTAAACAGCACTTCCCCGTCTGTCGCCTCATAGAGCCGGATGATCGTCCGCCCCGTTGTCGACTTGCCGCAGCCCGACTCGCCGACAAGGCCGAACGTTTCCCCTTTATAAATGTCAAAGGTGACGCCGTCGACCGCTTTCACCACCTCACCGCGGCCAGCAGGGAAATACTGTTTCAAGTTTTTGACTTCAAGCAGCTTTTGTCTAGCCACGCGGTTTCCCTCCTTTCCGGGCGACGATGTCAGCGAACCGTTCCATCCGCTCGCGCACGATAGCCGGCGGTTCCACTTTCGGCGCCATTTCATGCAACAGCCATGTCGCCGCATAGTGCGTATCAGACACTTGGAACATCGGCGGCTCGAGCTCGTAGTCGATTTTGAGCGCATACGGATTGCGCGGCGCAAACGCATCGCCTTTTGGCGGATTTAACAAATCCGGCGGCGAACCCGGGATCGAATACAGCTCCGTATCTTTATGATCAAGGCTCGGCATCGAGGCCAGCAACCCCCACGTGTACGGATGTTTTGGATTGTAAAAAATTTCATCCACCGTGCCGATCTCGACAATTTTGCCGGCATACATGACCGCCACGCGGTCGGCCATGTTGGCGACGACCCCTAAATCATGGGTGATGAAAATAATCGACATGCCGAGCTTTTTCTGAATGTCTTTCATCAGCTCCAAAATTTGCGCCTGAATCGTCACATCAAGCGCTGTCGTCGGTTCATCGGCGATCAAAATTTTCGGATTGCACGCCAAGGCGATGGCGATGACAACACGCTGGCGCATCCCGCCGGAAAATTGGTGCGGGTATTGCTTCATGCGCAACTCGGCGTTTTTAATGCCGACGAGCTGCAACAGTTCTATCGCCCGTTTGCGCGCTTCGTCTTTCGACAACTTTTGATGCTTTAAAATCGCTTCCATAATTTGTTTCCCAATCGTCATCGTCGGATTGAGCGATGTCATTGGATCTTGGAAAATCATTGAAATTTTCGCACCGCGGATCGACTGCATTTCTTTCTCCGACAGCTTGGTCAAGTCTTTTCCTTCAAATAAAATTTCCCCTTGCTTAATCCGGCTCGGCGGTGTCGGCAACAGGCGCATCAACGCCTTGGATGTCACGGATTTCCCTGATCCCGACTCGCCAACGATCGCGAGCGTCTCCCCTTTATACAAGTCGAACGTGACGCCGCGCACGGCTTGCACTTCACCGGCATGGATGTCAAAAGAAATGTGCAAATCGTTCACCTGCAAAATTTTCTCCATCCGTTTCACCCCTTCCGTCGGTTATTTGCGCATTTTCGGGTCAAGCGCATCGCGGATTCCGTCTGCCACCAAGTTGAAGCTTAAAATGAGCAAGCTGATGACAATCGCCGGAATAATCATCAAATGCGGATACGTCTGAATCGATTTGTATCCATCATTGACAAGCGAGCCAAGCGACGCTTCCGGCGGACGGATGCCAAGGCCGATAAAGCTCAAAAACGCCTCAGTGAAGATGGCCGATGGAATCGTGAACATCGTCGTAATAATGATCGGGCCGATGACGTTCGGGATCAAATGTTTGAAAATGAGCCGTGATGTCGGCGCCCCGAGCGTCCGCGCCGCCAATACATATTCCATGTTTTTCAGCTTTAGCACTTGCCCGCGCACGATGCGCGCCATCGTTGTCCAACCGGTAATGACCATCGCCAGCGTGATGGAAATGATTCCAGGCTCAAAAATCAAAATGAACAAAATGACCATAATTAAATACGGGATGCCGTTTAAAATTTCAATGATCCGTTGCATGACATTGTCAACGCGGCCGCCATAATAGCCGGAAATGCCGCCGTACGCAATTCCGATCAACAAGTCGATCAGCGCCGCCAGCAAACCAATGTAAAGCGAAATGCGCGTGCCATACCACGTTCTCACCCACAAGTCGCGGCCTAAGTCATCCGTGCCAAACCAATAGTACTCTTTCACGCCGCGCTGTTTATACACATCAACGCCGTTCGCATCCCGGCCGTCAAACGGAAGCCAATGAACATGCTCGAGCACCGGGATTTTCGGCGGAAGTTTCGCATGCCGCAAGTTTTGATCCTTATACGTCCGGTCGCTTGCCATCGGGGCGATGATCGCCATGAGCGTCAAAATGATAATCATCACGAGCCCCACGATCGCTGCCTTGTTTTCCCGAAGGCGAAGCCAAGCATCCTGCCAAAACGTCAAGCTCGGTCGATTGATTTTTTCCTGCTCACCGACATTCGGCGGGGCGGGCTGAAACCATTCCGGTGAAAGTTGTTCGTATTGTTGTTTCGCCATCATTTTTTCCCTCCCGCTAACCGGATGCGTGGGTCAACAACCCCGTACAACACATCAACGATGAAGACTGCCAAAATCAACAAGGCTGAATAAAACAACGTCGTTCCCATAATAACGGGATAATCGTTCAGTTCAATCGAACGGACAAACTGCTCCCCAAGACCAGGGACAGCAAACAGTTTCTCAATGACAAGCGTTCCTGTCATTAAATTGACGGTCATCGGGCCTAAAATGGTAATGACAGGGATAAGCGAGTTGCGGATGGCGTGCTTCATAATGACCCCCGCTTGGCTGATTCCTTTCGCCCGAGCCGTCAAAATGTAGTCAGAGCTCAACACTTCCAGCATCTCGGTGCGCATAAAACGGGCGATACTGGCGATGACCCCGACAGAGAGCGCCAAGGTCGGGAGAATCGTATATTTGAAGCCTTCCCAAAAGGCAACCGGAAGCCATTGCAGTTTCACAGCGATGAAATATTGCAAAAATCCTCCTAACACAAACGACGGGATCGAGGCGCCCAACACCGCAATGACGGTAGCTGTATAATCTTCCCAATGATTGTGTCGAATCGCCGCGACAATTCCGAGAATCAACCCGACGATCGTTCCAAAGACAATCGCTTGAAACCCGAGCTGAGCCGACGGACCGATTCGGTCGCTAATGAGCTCTGTCACAGGACGATTGTCATATTGGAACGATACCCCCAAATCCCCCTTCAATAAATTCCCTAAATATTGAATGTATTGAACAGGCACGGGCTTATCCAATCCGTATTCTTTTAAAATGAGCGCCTTCTGTTCCGGCGTTAATTTCTCTTGGTTTTGCAACGGCGAACCCGGCAATAGCTTCATTAAAAAGAACGTTAACGTCGCAATAATAAACAACGTGATGACCATATAAACGAACCGCTGAAACGTATACCGCGCCATGACCGCACCTCCTCTGCTTTTCTATAATCTTCGCTGTTTTTCGACATTTTTCGCCTTGGCAGGCAAAAGGAGAGTATATGCCTATGCATATACTCTCCTCCGCATCTCTGAGAGAACGGTTACTCAATATACGCCCATTTCAAGCTGTAGTCAGCGCCGAACGTATGCGTGACGAAGTCTTTGACGTATTCACGCTGCAAGTAGGCGGCGCCGCGTTGATACAGCGGAGCGATCGGCATTCCTTCAAAGACGATTTTTTCCGCTTTCAGCATTGCATCCCAACGAGCTTGTTGATCGTTGGCAAGCGTCGTTTGCGCGTCTTTGATCAGCTTGTCGTACTCAGGATTCGACCAGCCTGTTTCGTTGTGCGGGCTTGTCGATGTCCAAAGCTGCAAGAACGTCATTGGGTCTTGATAGTCCGGACCCCAGCCGGAGAACGACAAATCATATTGCATGCTGCTTTCGAGCTTCAATTTTTGTGCAAACGGTTGTTGTTTAATATTGATCGTCAAGCCCGGCAAGTTTTGTTCAAGCTGCGCTTTCACATACTCGCCGATTTTCTTC
The DNA here is from genome assembly GCF_001544315.1 of Geobacillus jurassicus NBRC 107829. Classification (GTDB taxonomy): domain Bacteria; phylum Bacillota; class Bacilli; order Bacillales; family Anoxybacillaceae; genus Geobacillus; species Geobacillus jurassicus. The sequence continues at coordinate 29,634 of NZ_BCQG01000029.1, read as the reverse complement.
GCGCTGTCGCTGTCATAGTTCAACAGCTCAAGCGTGAATTTGTCTTTGCCCAGCTCTTTTTTCGCTTGCTCCCACAGTTTTTTCGCTTCATCCGGATTGTAAGTGACTAAATCGCCATTGACATCACGGAAGTCTTTTCCATCCGGACCGGTGACGAAGTCCTTCGGAACAGTGTAGTTGGCCGGCACCGAACCGTTGTTAAGCAGCGTATCCACCATCGCTTGCTTGTCGATCGCCATTGCAATGGCTTTGCGGGCGTTGACATTGTTCAACGGTTCTTTCTTCGTATTCATGCGCAGCCAATAGAGCGACGGATCCAATTTCGTATGGAAGTTTTTATCGTTTTTGTACTTGTCGACGAACTCCGCCGTCAAGCCGACGCGATCCGCTTGTTTTGTTTCATACAAGTTGACGGCCGTTGCCGTGTCTTTCACGACTTTCACATTGACTTTTTCCAGCTTGACGGTGTCTTTGTCCCAGTAGTTCGGGTTTTTCGTGTACGTCCAGCCTTGTTCGTGCTTCCACTCGCTTAACACGAACGGGCCGTTGTACAGCGTCGTGTTGGCTTCAAGACCGTATTTCTCGCCTTGCGCTTTCACAAATTTTTCGTTTTGTGGCATAAACGTGCCAAACCCTGTCAAGCCGACGAAATACGGAACCGGGTTTTTCAGCTCCACTTGGAGCGTGTAATCGTCAAGAGCTTTGACGCCGAGCTGGTCAAGCGGCAGTTTGCCCGTGTTGACTTCTTCCGCGTTTTTAATGTCGTACATGATGTACGCATACTCGGATTTCGTTTTCGGATCAAGCACACGCTTCCAAGCGAACACGAAATCGTGCGCCGTCACCGGATCGCCGTTTGACCATTTCGCGTCTTTGCGAAGCTTGAACGTGTACGTTTTGCCGTCTTGGCTCACTTCATAGCTTTCCGCTACTCCCGGCACTGGCTTGTTGTCTTTGCCTAAACGGTACAGGCCTTCCATGACGTTGTTCAAAACGATGAACGATACTTGGTCGGTGGCAAGCGCTGAATCAAGCGTCGGAATTTCCGAAGAATCGAGCAAGTTCAGCACCTGCTCCTTCTTCTCCGCCGGCTTTTCGCCGCCTTGGCCGCCTTGGGCGTTGTTGTTGTCCTTGCCTCCGCCGCACGCTGCGAGGAACGTTGACAGCGCGAGAAGCAGGACGAGGAATAAAGAGAATCGCTTCTTCACTAAAAACCCCCTTAATATGTAGTGTATTACAAATCTTCTGAACTATTTGGTTTCAGAAGATTGTACTTACATCGCCTATTATATCCTGTATTAATATATTTGAAAAGGATTTTTTTATTTTCTTAAATAAAAAAAATTCGGACTACTTGCAAACAGGGATGAAGATCGGCTTGTATTTCCATCTGCATTGTAACGACTTTTGATGCAATTGTAAATAAAAAATTTCTGTCTATAGATAAAGAAAACGCTTACAATATAATTTTTTTTGCCCTTTCTCTCGGCTTCAAAACAAATCATTCCTGAACTTCCAAGTTTCTTCTGTGTTTTTTAATATAACTTTGTTAATAATTTTGACAACCTTCCCGTCCACACGGTTTATGATAAAATAAAAATGACAGCAGAAAGGCGGGAACAATGACATGAAACAGATCGCTGTTCGAACCGGATGGCTTGTTGCCGCGATGCTGGCGGTGAGCGCACTCATCGTGATGGGGCAGGGAGCATGGACCGCGGTGGCCTTTATTAACGTTTCGTTTTTGCTTTCCCTTTTGCCTCTGTCGCTCGGCGGGCTTTTGTTTGTTTATGAACGCGGTTTTTTCAACGGATTCGCATACGGGTTTCGCCGATTGCGCAGGAATAGAACGAAGGTGGAGCGGTATCTTGAGGAAGCGGCAGCAGAACATGAAACGGAGGAGCCGCTCAGTCCGCGGCGTTTCGCCATCACGTATCCGCTGCTCTTTTCTGGTCTGCTTCTGTTTCTGGTTATGATCGCCGCCGGGTATGCAGTGCAATAAGGTTGCAACAGCTGAATGTTTTCCGTATAATGTAAGGCAAATGTAGGATAAACCGAGCGATGAGAAAGAAGAGTACATATGGCGATGCCTTCAGAGAGCTTGTGGACGGTGCGAACAAGCGGCTAGCCATATGGAATGGGCTTTCGAGCTTCCCGCTGAACCGGCGGCGCAGTAGGCGAGGACGTTTCCCCGCGTTACAGGGGGCCATGCGTGAAGCATGGGCTGAGCGATTGTGCTTGTTGGCGCAATAAGTAGGGTGGCACCGCGGTCCTACCGTCCCTATCAGAGGGATGGCAGGGCCTTTTCATTTTTCATTACCATCGAGGAGTGAGAACGATGAAAACGATTTTTTCCGGCATTCAGCCAAGCGGCGTCATCACCCTTGGCAACTACATCGGGGCGATGCGGCAGTTTGTCGAGCTGCAGCACGAATACAACTGCTATTTTTGCATCGTCGACCAGCACGCCATTACCGTTCCGCAAGACCCACACGAACTGCGGCAAAACATTCGCCGCCTCGCCGCCTTGTATTTGGCGGTCGGCATCGACCCGACGCAGGCGACGTTGTTCATTCAGTCGGAAGTGCCGGCGCACGCTCAAGCCGCTTGGATGCTGCAGTGCATCGTTTATATCGGTGAGCTTGAACGAATGACGCAGTTTAAGGACAAATCGGCCGGCAAAGAGGCGGTCAGCGCCGGACTGCTCACGTATCCGCCGCTGATGGCTGCTGACATTTTGCTTTACAACACAGACATCGTCCCCGTCGGTGAAGACCAAAAACAGCATATCGAACTGACGCGGGATCTAGCCGAGCGCTTCAACAAACGGTATGGCGAGCTGTTCACTATTCCCGAGGCGCGCATTCCGAAAGTCGGCGCCCGCATCATGTCGCTTGTCGACCCGACAAAAAAAATGAGCAAATCCGACCCGAACCCAAAAGCGTACATTACGCTGCTTGATGATGCGAAAATGATCGAGAAGAAGATCAAAAGCGCGGTCACCGACTCGGAAGGAACGATTCGCTACGACAAAGAAGCGAAACCGGGCATTTCGAACTTGCTCAATATTTATTCGACGCTATCCGGTCAATCGATCGAGGAGCTGGAGCGGCAATACGAAGGAAAAGGATACGGCGTCTTCAAAGCCGACCTCGCTCAAGTGGTCATCGAAACGCTTCGGCCGATCCAAGAGCGGTATCACCATTGGATGGAAAGCAAGGAGCTTGACCGCGTGTTGGATGAAGGGGCGGAAAAAGCAAATCGGGTGGCATCAGAAATGGTGCGCAAAATGGAGCAAGCCATGGGGCTCGGGCGGCGGCGATAAATAGCCGCATCCAGCGAAGCCATACAAAAACGGGCAGGCGCCCATCGCCTTGGCCCGTTTTTTAATTGACTTTCGGTTCTTGCTCCATTTCCCACAGTTTTTCGAAAAATGGCTGCCCTTTGATCAAGTTTTCGCACAGTTGCTCGTGCCGCTTCGACCAGCCGTGTTTCGTCTCTTCGTACAACCGTTCCCATGCTTCCTCAAATGACATTTTTTGAATGTCCGCATACTTTTCCGGCGCCCATTCCGTATACCAATAGCGCACCTCAGCACCGTTTTTCGTCGAATACAGCTGGTCAAGCGCCATAAACAACAGCTGTTTCAACTGCCGCTCTTTGCGCGTGAGCCCGCACATCAGTTCCGGCGCCGGCGATAAAATGTGGTATTCTTTTTCATACCTCGGCAGCGGATAGTCCCGTTCCTCCGCTTCGACCGCCATTTCGTAGACGAGTTGTTCCTGACGCGGAATGAGGCGGCTTTTGCGGATCGGAATGTGGTAGCCGATCGTGTCGACGGCCAAAATGCCGTCTCCATCGGTCACGACGAAGCAATAGTCAAGCTGGATGCGTTCATGGTTTTTGCGGACGTACGCTTTCTGATACACGTCGTCTAACAGCGGCTTCGGAAGATCGGACAAACTGTTTTCAATGTAATGAAACACAGCCGGGGACACTTTTAACAGCGGCACTTGGTCAAGCAGTTCGATTTGATCGTCTTTGCGCCATTCGTGGAAATGGCAGACGTTATACCCGTTCTCTTCGCCTTCAAACCAGTTGACCCAGATGTCATGCAAGTAAAGCATGCGATACCCCTCACTTCCAGACGTGTTTGTCCATCAGTATAGGCAGAGGGCAAGAATTTTATTCCATTGCCCCCTCTTTTCCCCTCTAGGAGCTGTGGCTTGGAAACGTCAAACTCCCCCACATCAATAGGAGGCCGATGGGCAATAAATAACATTCCGCCCTTGTGGCGATATAAGATAAGTATTCGCTAAAACTGCGCTCCGGGGTGATGATGTTTAAATAGACGATCACCATCATGCCGCCGACGACCGAAAAACCGAAACCGACCAAATAAAAAAACAGGCGGACCATCGGGCTTCCCTTCCTTCTTGTCCACGTCCTTGTTCTATATATATGTCGGCTTCGTGGACAACATGCCTGTTTGCCGCCCGATGCACCTTTGCTCCTTGACGATAAACGGCATTGACGTGTTGCAACGCGATTCCGAGTTAAGATGCCCCCTGCTGCTGGACGTCAAACCCTGCCAACGCCGCGATTTCTTTCGCTTCCATCGCCATCAGTTTGGCGAGCGGATACCCTCGCTCAAGACAGCGGCGAACGATGGCATATCCGACCGCATAGCCGCCCATTTTCGGATGCCATCCAAGCCCGTACAAAATTCGGGAAGTATGTGGATGCGAAACGGGCAAATGTTGGTTTGGGACAATATAGCGCCGCCAAAACCGTTCAATCTCCGCATCAGTGTAATACTTCGTCCAGACCGCGCACTGCTCGGCGCCGACCATCTCGGCGACCGCATGCTCCGCCAATCCTTCCATAACGACTGCATCCAGCAACGTCGCATCTTCGCCTTCGTTCGGCAGCTGCTTGAGGCGGCAGACGTGGTTATATTCATGCGCCACCAACGCAGCGATCTCCTCGTCGCGATGATCAGGCAGCAAGAAGAAAAACAACTTATCGGCAAACGCCACCCCGCCTTTTCCTTGGAACTCGCGCTTCAGCTTCCGGTTTTCGTCATCGGCCGGCAGCAAAAACACCGGAACGTCCGGTCCCTTCCATATCACCCGCTGCCGATCATACAGGCGGTCGAGCCGCTCCCAAAGGCGGCTCGCCTTCATCTCCGGCAAAAGCCGCTCAGCCTGCCGGGCGCTTCGGTACATGCCATACAGCCGCAAATAGCTGTAAATATGACGCACCGGCGCCTCACCAAAAAGCGGCGCCAATCGCACGCACAAACGAAGCGGATCACCTTCATCCTCTTCCAGCCATCGATCGGTCGGAAGCAATCCCATCGCGTCTCCCTCCTTTTTCTCTTACGTTATGTTAGAGGGAAAGAGACGGTGAACAAGACAAAAAAAAAGAGCCTGGCGCTGAACCGAACCCGCCCGCCAAGCATGCCCTGCGTTTTCGGCTCCGCTCAACCAAGGCTCTCATTTCCATCGATTACGCATATTTTTTAAAAATCAATGTCGCGTTATGGCCGCCAAATCCAAATGAGTTGCTTAAGACCGCGCGCACGTCTTGCTTGCGCGCTTCATTCGGCACATAGTCGAGGTCGCATTCCGGATCAGGCGTTTCGTAGTTGATCGTCGGCGGAATGACGCCGTCGCGGATCGCCAGCACGGAGAAAATCGCTTCCACCGCGCCGGTCGCCCCGAGCAAATGCCCGGTCATCGACTTCGTCGAGCTGACGGCGAGCTTATACGCATGATCACCGAACACTTCTTTGATCGCCGCCGTCTCATACTTGTCATTGTACTCGGTGCTCGTACCGTGGGCATTGATGTAATCGATCTCTTCCGGTTTCAGGCCGGCGTCATGAAGCGCCTGGCGCATCGCCCGCACGCCGCCCTCGCCGCCCGGCGCCGGCGCGGTGATGTGGTACGCATCGGCGGTCGCACCGTAGCCGACAATTTCTGCGTAAATCTTCGCGCCGCGGCGCAAAGCGTGCTCCAATTCCTCCAGAACGACGATGCCTGCTCCCTCGCCCATGACGAAACCGTCGCGGTTTTTGTCAAACGGACGGCTCGCCGTTTTCGGGTCCGGGTTGGTCGAAAGTGCCGTATTGGCGCAAAAGCCGGCGAACGACATTTTCGTAATCGGCGCTTCCGTTCCGCCGGTGATCATGACATCGGCGTCACCGCGCTGAATGACTTTAAACGCATCGCCGATCGAGTTCGCCCCGGTTGCGCAAGCGGTCACCGTGCACGAATTGATCCCTTTCGCACCGAGGATGATCGACACTTGCCCAGCAGCCATATCTGGGATCATCATTGGCACGAAAAACGGGCTCACTCGGCGATAACCACGCTGCTGGAAAATCTCAAACTGCTGTTCAAACGTCTCCATGCCGCCGATGCCAGAACCGATCCAAACGCCGACCCGTTCGGCATTATGTTCATTAATTTCAAGATTGGCATCTTTGACCGCCATGAGCGCCGCGGCCACGGCGTATTGCGTAAATCGGTCCATCTTGCGCGCCTCGCGGCGGTCGATAAACAGCGACGGATCGAAATCTTTCACTTCCGCTGCCACTTTCGCCGGAAAGTCGTCCGGATTGACGCGGGTGACAATGTCGATGCCGGACTGGCCGGCGATAATGTTTTTCCACGTTGTTTCTGCGTCATTTCCAAGCGGGGTGACGGCGCCTATGCCTGTCACGACGACTCGTCTTTTTTCCATCGCTTCCGTCTCTCCTTTTATTCGAATAATGAATGTGCCGTTAACGGCCCCAGCGCAAAGCGATTGCGCCCCACGTCAGCCCGCCGCCGAATCCGACCATGATGATGAGATCATCGTCATGGATTTTGCCCGCTTCAAGCTCTTCGACAAGTGAAATCGGAATGGATGCGGCCGACGTGTTGCCATATCGACGGATGGTTGTCGATATTTTCTCTTCCGGCAGCTCGAGCCGCTGTCTGGCCGCTTCGACGATGCGGATGTTCGCTTGATGCGGAATGAGAAAGTCAACATCATCTTTCGTAAGCCCCGCTTTCTCAAGCACGCGCACGCTTGACTCCCCCATCTGCCGGACGGCGAACTTGAACACTTCACGGCCGTTCATGACGATATATTCGTCTTTGTATAAATGTTTTCCTCCTGTTCCGTCGGCTCCCAATTCAAACGATAAAATGCCTCGCCCCGGCGACACCGGACCCATGACGACCGCTCCGGCGCCGTCGCCGAACAGCACCGCCGTGTTGCGGTCGGTCCAATCGGTGATTTTCGATAGCTTATCTGCCCCCACTACTAATATATACTTGTAGACACCGGTGTCAATAAATTGAGCAGCGGTGACCATCCCGTACATAAATCCAGCGCAAGCGGCGCTGAGATCCATCGCCGCAGCGTTGACAGCGCCAAGACGCTCTTGGAGCATACAAGCCACAGACGGAAAGGAGCGATCCGGCGTAACCGTGGCGACTAAAATCAAATCAATGTCTTTCGCCTCAATGCCGGCATCGTGAAGCGCCCTTTCTGCAGCAAAATACGCCATATCGGACGTATCGATATCATCCGGAGCGATGCGGCGCTCCTCGATCCCAGTGCGCGTCCGGATCCATTCATCCGATGTATCCATCATTTTTTCCAAATCAAAGTTGGGCAACACCTTTTCCGGCACATAGCGGCCGATCCCGATAATTCCTGCTCCCATATCATCCATCTCCTCTTTCTTTCCCAAAATGGCGAAAAACACTCGCGCTGACAACCAAACTGAATGTACAATCAGTCTACATCACCAATTATTATTACTTGGTACTAATTTTAGCCGAAAGAGCGTGGATGCGCAATAGAAAACGAAAGTTGAACCAGCGCTTTCCGTGCCCCCCAAAGGCATTTGTCCAAACCGCTTTTTCCTTTCTGCCATACAATACAAATACGAGCAACTATCGCACGAAAGGGAGGATCGCCCATGGCCAACGGCGAAGCACGAGAACAACACGGCGAACCGCGCGACCGTTTTTCCCGCCTGATGTTCGGTCCTTTTCCACTCCGACCAGCCGGCGATCGCGAAGACCAGGGGAACGGGGCGGAGCCGCCTTCACTGCCGAACATCGATTTCATGAAGCTGTTTGAAAACGTCAATACGCTAGCCGACTCACTGCAACAATTAAAACCGCTCGTGAAAAAGATCACCTCGCTCGTCGACTTATTGAAAAAATAGCAGACGCACCAATCGATGCGTCTGCCCTTGTCGTTTACGGGAGTTCATTGTATTGGCGGAAAAATTGCCCGATTTGCGCAGCCAGTTGGCGCCGTTTCTCCAGCAGCTCGTAAACGACGCGCACCCGGTTGTTTATCGTTTTCATCCATTGTTCATATTTACGGCTATGCAAGGCGGATGGATACGGGCTCACTCCGGCCAGCTGCCAAATCGTGACCGGAACGTCATGAGGACTGAGAAAGAGGGACGGAACGGCCTCCGGCACCTCTTCTTCTTTCAAGCCATAGGCAATCGCGATTTCCTTCACCATCCGCCGGTACACGAATGGATGCTCCCGTTCATAGTCAAGCTGGGCGCGTACGTCAAGGCAAGGGTTGAGCATGGCGACGGCGCGGATTTGACCTGGCATGGCGCCAAGCAGCTGCAAGGCGACGAGCGCGCCCATTCCTTCGGCGACGATGTAGATGCGCTGGTTCACAATTTCGCTTTTCAACACGGAGTAAATGAGCTGGCGCGCCAGGCGGACCGCTTTCGGACTTCCCCAATGCCGGCCGTACAAATGGGACGAAAAAACCGTATATCCGCGTTCCAACCAATCTTCCAGCCATTGGCGCCGCCCCGGATGCTCGAGCCAAAAACTCGTCTGTTCGTTCACAAAATGGTCGCCGTCGCCCATTAAAAAAAGGGCAAACCCATTTGGGCGCTCCGGCACGTGAACGATGCACCATTGCTCATCGAGTTGAAAAAACCGCCGTTGTTCTGCCATCGTTTCCATTCACCCTTGTTTGGCAATGCATAATGGTACAGTATACGATATGCGCGGCCAAAAAAAACGTCCGGGTATATGCCTAAGCGACAAATTGTGATAAGATAAGAAAAGGAATGACGCGAAGATGGGAGGAACAAAGATGCGCTTGTTTTGGACGTTTTTCTGGACGTTTTTGCTCGTGCAAATGGCAACGTACGTCATGGGCTCGATGCAAGGGATCGGCTATAACTTCGCAACCGGTGCTTTGCTTGGCGTCATCGTGACGATCTTAGTCTTCGTGGTTGCGGCCTTGATTCCGGACGAACCGGCCGGGGATCACCATCATTGATCATTCGCTTCATAAGACAACGCCTTGGGGTGAAAGTCCCAAGGCGTTGTTTTTGTCATCTCTCATCGAGAAGCCCCTACTTCAAAAGCCGCTAGGCTTTAAGTGGGGATAGTTGACTCTCTATTGATCTGGACTTGTGTTTTCCGCCTATGCTCAAACCATACGATCAGCCCCAGCAGACAAGAAGCACATCTCTCCGCGTCGGCGGCGCCCCTTCGGCTCGTTTACACCGACGGACGGATGACGAGCCGTCCGTTGTCAACATCGACCGTGACGGTGCTGTAATCTTTCACCCGCCCAGCGATCAACTCTTTGGCGAGAGGCGTTTCGATTTGCTTTTGCATAAACCGTTTGAGCGGCCGAGCGCCGTATACCGGGTCGAAGCCCGCTTCGGCGATGTATTGCTTCGCCGCTTCGGTCAACACGAGTTCGATATGCCGATCCGCCAAACGGCGCGACAGTTCACGGGCGAACTTTTCGACGATGCCTTTCACTTCATTCATCGACAGCGGCTTAAACAAGACGACATCGTCAATCCGGTTTAAAAACTCCGGCCGGAAATGGGCGCGCAATTGGTCAAGCACTTGCTGGCGCGTTGATTCATCGATTTCGCCGTTTTTGTTTTCCAACAAAAGCGGTGAGCCGATGTTCGACGTCATAATGACAACCGTATTTTTAAAATCGACCGTCCGCCCTTGCGAGTCGGTGAGCCGCCCGTCATCAAGCAGCTGCAGCAAAAGATTGAACACTTCCGGATGAGCTTTTTCGATTTCATCGAACAACAGAACGGAATACGGCTTGCGCCGCACCGCCTCGGTCAGCTGGCCGCCTTCCTCATAGCCGACATAGCCGGGCGGCGCTCCGATCAAGCGGGAGACGGCGTGTTTTTCCATATACTCGGACATGTCAAGACGGATGAGCTGCTCCTCACTGTCAAACAGCGCCTCGGCGAGCGCTTTGGCAAGTTCCGTTTTGCCGACGCCGGTCGGTCCAAGGAACAAAAACGATCCGATCGGGCGGTTCGGGTCTTTCATGCCGGCCCGCGCCCGCAAGACGGCGTCAGCGACAAGCTCGACCGCTTCGTCTTGACCGATGACCCGTCTATGCAGCAACTCATGAAGGCGAAGCAGCTTTTCCCTCTCTCCCTCGACGAGGCGGGTGAGCGGAATGCCAGTCCAGCGCGACACGATTTCGGCAATCTCTTCTTCCGTCACTTCCTCGCGCAGCAATTTCCCTTCACTTTGCTCACTGATTTCTTGCTCGAGCTGTTTGAGTTGCTTTTCCAACTGCGGAATGCGGCCATGGCGAAGCTCCGCCGCTTTGTTTAAATCATACTCGTTTTCCGCATCTTCCAGTTCGCGCTTTGCCCGCTCGAGCGCCTCGCGCACGCGGCGGACGCGGTCAAGCGCTTCTTTTTCCTTTTGCCATTTCGCCTTCATCGCATTCGCTTTTTCGCGCAAATCCGCGAGTTCTTTTTGCAGCGCCGCAAGCCGCTCGCGGCTCGCTTCATCCGTTTCTTTGCTTAAGGCCGCCTCTTCAATTTCCAACTGCATGACGCGGCGCATCACTTCGTCCAGCTCCGACGGCATCGATTCCATTTCCGTCCGGATCGTCGCGCACGCTTCATCGACCAAATCGATCGCTTTGTCAGGCAAAAAGCGGTCAGAGATGTAACGGTCGGACAAAACGGCAGCCGCGACGAGCGCGCGATCGTGGATTTTCACTCCATGGTGCACTTCATACCGCTCTTTCAATCCGCGCAAAATCGAAATCGTGTCCTCGACACTCGGCTCTTGGACAAGCACTTGTTGGAAGCGGCGCTCGAGCGCCGGGTCTTTTTCAATGTATTGCCGGTACTCATCAAGCGTCGTCGCCCCGATGCAGCGCAGCTCGCCGCGGGCAAGCATCGGCTTGAGCATATTGCCGGCGTCAATCGCCCCTTCCGCTCTGCCGGCGCCGACGATCGTATGCAGCTCGTCAATAAACAAAATGATGCGGCCGTCGCTTTTTTTGATTTCGTTCAATACCGCTTTCAGCCGTTCTTCAAATTCACCGCGAAACTTTGCTCCGGCGACGAGCGCGCTCATATCAAGAGCGAAAATCGTTTTGTCTTTCAGCCCTTCCGGGACGTCTTTGCGCACGATGCGTTGAGCGAGCCCTTCGACAATAGCGGTCTTCCCGACGCCCGGCTCGCCGATCAACACAGGGTTGTTTTTCGTCTTCCGCGACAAAATGCGGATGACGCGGCGAATTTCACTGTCGCGGCCGATGACCGGGTCGATTTTTCCAGCTTTCGCTTCCGCGACAAGATCGCGCCCGTATTTTGCCAACGCTTCATAGGTTGCTTCCGGATGTGGACTCGTCACGCGTTGATTCCCCCTTACTTTTCTCACTGCCGCTAATAGTGCTTCCTTCGTCAGTCCAAACGACGCCAGCTGCCGAGCGACCGGCTCGGCGCCATGAGGCAACGCGAGCAGCACATGTTCGACCGATATGTACTCGTCTTGCATTCGCTTCGCTTCGTTTTCCGCCTCCTCAAGCAGCCGCGCCAAGGCGGGCGCAACATACAGCTGCCCGTCCGCCCCATGCACTTCAGGCTTTTGGCGAAGCTGGCTGCGAAGCCAGTCAGCGGCCTTTTCCTTGTCGGCGCCGGAAAGCTCCAACAACCGCGGCGCCAGGCCGCCTTCTTGTTCGAGCAGCGCAATCAGGAGATGCTCGACATCAAGCTGTTGATGATGTCGTTCTTTGGCGAGCGATTGCGCCGCCATGAACGCCTCTTGCAGTTTTTCCGTCAAACGGCTTGCATCCATGCCGTTCCCTCCATTTGACCTTCTTTGACCATAAATAATTATAACGGATGGCGATGCGCACGGCAAATCAAAAGCCACTCCGAAACGGAATGGCTTTCATTCTGCTTTACGGTTTGCGCAAATACGTCCAATGCCGGTTATGATTCGACGTTTCCGGGAATGTATCGCCGGCTTTCAGTTTCAGTTTTTTCGGGTGTTTCACGTTGTCGCCCGTTTCGCCGATTTCAATGTACACGCCGTTGTTCGGCGCTTTATCCCCTGGTTTGAAATGGCGCGGTTGGCCCATTGATTTCATCCCCCTTGCTTCGATTGCATTTGTTATCATTCCCGGTTTGCCTATGTTCATGATAAGGAAAATGATGGCATCGCCTTTGTCCGTCGGGATGAAACGACTGTTGCCAACGTATGCAGCGCCGACTGCTTTCATCCAATGTCCATCAAAAATAAAGGTGCCCCAAACAACCGGGACACCTTTTCATGTCGACGGCGATTCCATTCTCTTGTTCGCGCCTTTTTCTTCGCGATAAGCTTCCGCCTTGTTCATGATAATACAGACACTAAAATCGCTTTTTGCGCATGAAGCCGGTTGCCGGCTTGTTCAAAGACGAAGGAGTTCGGGCCGTCCATGACGCCGGCGGTTACCTCTTCGCCGCGATGCGCGGGCAGACAATGCAGAAAGAGATAATCCGGCTTCGCCGCTTTGACGAGCTGTTCATTCACTTGGTACGGCTGGAACACTTTAAGCCGCTCGGCGCTTTCGCTTTCTTGGCCCATGCTCGTCCATACGTCCGTATAAACCGCATCCGCTCCGGCCACTGCCTCAAGCGGGTCGTGCGTCACGACAACTGTTGCTCCGGTTTTCTCGCCGATCCGGCGCGCTGCCTCGACGTATTCCGCCTTCGGCTCATAGCCCGGCGGACAGGCAATGGCGATATCCATCCCGACCTTGGCCGCCGCCGCAAGCAGGGCGTTGGCAACGTTGTTGCCGTCGCCGACATAGGCGAGCTTCACGCCTTGGAACGTTTTTTTCACTTCATAAATCGTCAGCAAATCCGCCAGCGCTTGGCACGGATGATCATCGTCCGTCAAGCCGTTAATCACGGGAACGGACGCATATTCGGCCAATTCCTCGACTTTTTGATGGGCAAACGTCCGGATCATAATGACATCAACGTATTGCGACAAGACGCGCGCCGTATCAGCGATCGTTTCGCCGCGGCCGAGCTGCAAATCGTTGCCGTTTAAATACATCGCCTGGCCGCCGAGCTGAATCATGCCGACTTCAAACGACACGCGCGTGCGTGTCGACTGCTTTTCAAAAATCATCGCCATCGTTTTGCCGGCAAGCGGCTTGTACGGCACACCAGCTTTTTGTTTCGCCTTTAAGTCGGAGGCCAATGCCAACAAGTCCATAATTTCGTCCGTTGAAAAATCGAGCAGCGTTAAAAAATCTCTCCCTTTCAATGACATGACTGCGTTCATATGATCACCGCCTGTTCTGCCTGTTTTTTCTTTTCAAGCCAACCGTTGATCGGCTGCACGTCGAGCGCATCGACATCGAGCGCCTGCAAAAAGAGCTTTAATGTCTCGCGTTCCGTGAAGACGAGCAATTGTCGGGACAACGCAGCCATTCGTTTATTCGCTTCGTCTTCTTCTTTGCCCAAGTCGACGACCGCCAACGCCGCGTCGCGCTTCACCCAATCGGCAAACGGCGCATCCGAAACGATCACAAGCTGTTTCGCCTCGATTTCTGCCGCAAGCGCCGCATCAATGCCGCCGATCACATACATTTCATTGGCGTTTGCTTTCTTTTGCAAATACGCGTAAAACGCTTTATACGCCGCTTCTTCCTTCGTCGCGGCGATGCTGATGCCTTCGCCGGTCGATTTCATCTCCGGCCCGACCATCGGGTCGACTCCCGGCAGCTTGTAGGTTGAAAAGACCGGATACTTCAACACCGCATACGGCATAACCGCCAACCCGCGCGCTTTTTCGTCAACGATGTCGACAAGCGATTTCCCAAGCAATAATTTTGTCGCAACTTGCGCCAATGGAACGCCAGTCGTTTTGCTGACGATCGGCACCGTCCGGCTCGCGCGCGGGTTCACTTCAAGCACGTATACGTCGCCGCCGGCAATGACGTATTGAATGTTCATGATTCCTTTAAAGCCAAGCTTTTTGGCGATCCGGCCCGCATAGTCGATGATTTTCGCTTTTTCTTCGTCTGTGAGCGTCTGCGCTGGCAGCCATGCGTAACTGTCGCCGGAGTGGACGCCGGCTTTTTCGACATGTTCGATAATCGTCGGCAGTAAAATGTCCGTCCCATCCGTGGCGATGTCGGCCTCCGCCTCTTTCCCGTCCAAATACGCATCGATCAAAATCGGATATGTCAACTCGCCTTGCTCAATCAAAGCGGCGAGCTGTGCCTCGCTATGGACGATAAACATGCCGCGGCCGCCAATGACATACGACGGGCGAAGCAGCACCGGGTAGCCGATCTCGGCCGCTTTGGCGGCGAGCTCCTCGGCGCTGTTCGCCATCAAGCCCGGCACGTGCGGAATGTCAAGCTCCTCAAGCAACTGATAAAAACGGTCGCGATCCTCAAGCTGGTCAATCATATCGTACGTGACACCCAACAGCGGCACACCCGCTTCTTCGAGTCCTTTGACCAAATTGATCGCCGTCTGGCCGCCAAACTGGACGATGACATGCTTGATTTGTTCCGCTTCAATGACATCCAAGACGCTCTCTAAGGTGAGCGGCTCAAAGTACAGGCGGTCGGCGACGGCAAAGTCCGTGCTGACGGTTTCCGGATTGTTGTTGATCATCACCGTTTCATAGCCTTCTTTTTGCAAAGCGAACACGCTATGAACGGAGCTGTAGTCAAACTCAATGCCTTGGCCGATGCGAATTGGTCCGGCTCCAATGATCAGCACTTTCTCCTTGCCGCTCGCTTTCTTCCGCTCGTCTTCGCCGAAATAGGTCGAGTAGTAATAATCCGTTTCCGAATGAAATTCGGCCGCGCACGTGTCGACCATTTTGTACGACGGCACGATGCCAAGCTCTTTCCGCTTCTTCCGCACGTCAAGCTCCGTCACGCCCCACGTTTCGGCCAAAAAGGCGTCGCTAAACCCTTTTTCTTTCAAAAAGCGGAACGTCGGCTCATCGATCGTGTCGATCGTGGTGGCTGCCGCCTGTTTTTCGAGCGCCACGAGCCGCTCGAACGAACAAAGGAAAAAGCGGTCAATTTTCGTCCATTCATGAATCGCCTCAACCGTCACCCCGCGGCGGAGCAGCTCCAAGATGGCGAAAAAGCGGCGGTCGTCTTTATCGACAAGCAGCTGCTTCAGCTCGTCATCCGTTTTTGCCTCAAGCTCCGGCAAAAACAGCCCGTTGTTTTTCCCTTCAAGCGACTGCACCGCTTTTTGGAACGCCCGCTCCATATTGCGGTCGATCGCCATCACTTCCCCGGTCGCTTTCATTTGCGTGCCGAGCTTCCGGTCCGCATTCGGAAACTTGTCAAACGGCAGGCGCGGAAACTTGACGACGACGTAGTCGAGCGCCGGCTCGAAGCTGGCGTACGTCGTTTTTGTCACCGGGTTGACGAGCTCAGCGAGCGTGTAGCCGACCGCGAGCTTCGCCGCAATGCGGGCGATCGGGTAGCCGGTTGCTTTCGACGCGAGCGCCGACGAGCGGCTGACGCGTGGATTGACTTCGATCAAGTAATATTGTTTGCTGTTCGGGTCAAGGGCGAACTGAATGTTGCAGCCGCCGATGATCCCTAATGCGGAAATGATTTTCACCGCCGATGAGCGGAGCATTTGGTATTCCTCATCCGTCAACGTCTGCGACGGCGCCACAACGATCGAATCGCCCGTATGGATGCCGACCGGGTCGACGTTTTCCATATTGCAAACCGTAATGCACGTATTCGACTGGTCGCGCATCACTTCGTATTCAATTTCTTTAAACCCGGCGACGCTTCGTTCGATTAAACATTGGCTGATCGGACTTTCGGCAAGCCCTTTTTCCACGAGAGCAAGAAACTGCTCCATGTTTTCTGCGATGCCGCCGCCCGTCCCGCCGAGCGTATACGCGGGACGAATAATGATCGGAAAACCGATTTGTTTGGCAAAAGCGACCGCTTCCTCGACGCTCGTGACAATTTCGCTTTCCGGCACCGGTTCGCCAAGCTCATGCATCAACGCGCGGAACGCTTCGCGGTCTTCCCCGCGCTTGATCGCTTCAATCGGTGTTCCGAGCAGTCTCACCCCATACTTTTCAAGCACCCCGGATTCATGCAGCTGAAACGCCAAGTTGAGCCCGGTCTGGCCGCCAAACGTCGCCAGCAGCCCGTCCGGACGTTCCTTGGCGATAATCGCTTCGACCGCATCGACGGTGAGCGGCTCAAAATACACAACATCAGCATGGACCTCATCGGTCATGATCGTCGCCGGATTGTTGTTCACTAAAATGACGCGATATCCTTCTTCTTTTAAGGCGATGCACGCCTGTGTGCCGGAATAGTCAAACTCGGCGGCCTGACCGATGACAATCGGCCCCGACCCGATCAGGAGAATCGATTGAAGCGATGTATCTTTAGGCATAGACGTTCTCTCCCTTGAACACGGTTTGCAAAAATTCGTCGAAAATATAGCCGGTATCTTGCGGCCCCGGATGCGCCTCCGGGTGGTATTGCACCGACAAAATCGGTTTATGGCGATGAACGATTCCTTCGACCGAACCGTCGTTGACGTTGATGAAGCGAATGTCAAACGGCGTGCCCGCCAAGCTGTCCTCGTTGACGACGTAACTATGGTTTTGCGACGTCATCATCACTTTTTGCTTCACGGAGTCCCACACCGGCTGATTGGCGCCGCGATGCCCGAAGCGGAGTTTTTCCGTATCCGCCCCGTACGCCAAGGCGACGAGCTGATGGCCAAGGCAAATCGCGAGCGTCGGATACCGGTCGATCATCTGGCGGATGGCGGGAAGTTGATGGCGCAACTGTTTCGGATCGCCCGGGCCGTTTGAGAGGACAAGCCCATCCGGCTTCAGCGCCTCGATCGCTTCCGGCGTCGTATCGTGCGGCACGACCGTCACCCGGCAGCCGCGCGCAACGAGCGACTGCAAAATCGATTTTTTATAGCCAAAATCAACCAACACCAAATGTGGTCTCCCCTGTCCGTATGTTTCCGTCGTTTTCGTCGATACGGCGCGCACAGGGAATTCCGCTTCCTCACCGACCGCCACCGACGCAGGAGAAGTGCTTAACGTTGCCATCATCGTTCCTTCCGTGCGGATTTCTTTCACAAGAGCACGCGTATCCACATGCGTCAGGAGCGGAATGTTCCAATGCCGCAAGTATTCCGCCAAACTGTATTTCGCCCCGTAATGAAACCCTTCTCGGCTTGCCTCATAGACGATGACCGCTTCGACGTGCGGACGTTTGCTTTCAAAGTCGTCTTCGTTAATGCCATAATTGCCGATGAGCGGATACGTAAAGACGATCATTTGATTTTTATAAGACGGATCGGTCAGCACCTCTTGATACCCGGTCATGCCGGTGAAAAAGACGATCTCTCCGCTCACCGTCTTTTCCAGCGGGGCGGCAAGTTCGCCGCTGAACGTTTTTCCGCTGGCCAAATGCAAGTACGCTTTCATTTAGCGCCACCTCATCATTTGAGTTTTTATAACCGTTAAGGAATTTTTATTCACTAACAAGAATAAAAATGAAGCCGTCGGCCGCCTGTTTACAAGGCAGCTGAGGCGTTGGCGTTGTTCAATACGTTTGTTAAAATGTCCACTGCTTCATCGATTTCCGCTTTCGTCACGACAAGCGGCGGCAACAGGCGAATCACCTTCGGCCCCGCCGAGAGGACGAGCAAGCCGTTTTCATGAATCAACGACAACAGCGGCGCGACGTCCGTTTGGCACTCTACCCCGACAAGGAGCCCGAGCCCGCGCACGTCCTTGACGATGTCAAGCGGGGCGAGCGCTTCATTTAACCGCGCAACCAAATAGTTTCCTTTTTCTTGGACGTCTTGCAAAAACGACAGATCAAACACCACTTCCAATGTCGCTTTGGCAGCGGCCATCGCGATCGGGTTGCCGCCAAACGTCGATCCGTGCACCCCGGGACCGAACGACTCCTTCAAAAACGCTTTGCCGATCATCGCTCCAACCGGAATGCCGCTGCCAAGCCCTTTCGCTACGGTGATGATGTCCGGCTCCACGCCGAAATGCTGGTAAGCAAACGGCTTCCCGGTCCGACCGATGCCGGTTTGCACTTCGTCGATGATCAGGAGCGCCCCGTGCTGTTGACACAGCTCAGACGCTATTCGCAAAAACGCTGGGTCAACCGGGCGGACGCCGCCTTCCCCTTGGACGACCTCAAGCATCACCGCCGCCACTTCATCATTCATCGCCTGTTTAAGAGCGTCGACATCATTCAACGGCAAATGAATGAATTCAGGAAGCAGCGGACCGAAGCCGCTATGCACTTTCTCCTGCCCAGTCGCAGCCATTGTCGCGAACGTCCGGCCGTGAAACGATTGATAAAACGTGATCACTTTATGTCTTCCCGTATGTTTGCGCGCCAGCTTCAACGCCGCTTCGTTCGCCTCCGCCCCACTGTTGCAGAAAAAGACATAATCGCCGGCGCTATGGGCGACAAGCAAGGAAGCGACCTCTTCTTGAATTGGAATCGTAAACAAGTTCGATACGTGCCAATATTGATTCAGCTGCGTTTCAATCGCCTTTTGCACGTGCGGATGGCGATGGCCGAGATTGCAGACGGCAATGCCCGAGACAAAATCGAGATATTGTTTTCCGTTTACATCGGTCACAACCGTCCCTTCCGCCGACTGGACGGCGATGTTCCAGCGGTTGTATGTCGGAAACAGCGCGCTCATAAATATACCCCCACTTCTTTGCGGATCGTTGTGCCGTGCCATGTTCCTTGCTCATAAAACGGCGTTTTGCCGCTGACGATCATCACCTCGGGCAGCGCATCGGACAGGGCGGAGAGCGCCGCTTTCACTTTTGGAATCATCCCGCCGGTGATGACGCCGTCTTCGATCAATCGTTCAATCGTTTCCGCCGTCGCCTCTGCCACGAGCGCACCGTTTTGCAAAATGCCGGGCACGTTCGTCACAAACGCGAGCTGGCTGGCGCCGATGGCCGCCGCAATCGCCCCGGCCGCTGTGTCAGCATTAATGTTGTACGTCTGCCCGTTTTGGTCGATGCCAAGCGGAGAAATGACCGGAATGTAGCCCGCCTCAAGCATCGTGCGCAAAAGGCTGGAGCGAACCGTTTTCACACGGCCGACATAGCCGAGTTTGGCCAAGTCAATCGGTTCAGCTTCAAGCAGCCCCCCGTCCACACCGGAAACGCCGACCGCCGGCAAGCCGTGCTGCCCGAGCATCGCCACAAGCTGTTTGTTCACTTTGCCGGAAAGCACCATTTCCACAACGGCAAGCACCTCTTTCGTCGTTTTCCGCAAGCCGTTGACAAACTCGCTCGGCACCCCCAGCTTTTTCAGCATCTGTCCGATTTCCGGCCCGCCGCCGTGGACGATGACAACATCCATCCCTTGTTCCCGCATCGTTCTGACGCTGGCAAAAAAGGCGGGAGACAGCTCATCGAGCACGCTGCCGCCGCATTTGATGACGACCGTTTTCCCCATCTTTCTCTCCCCTTACGTCCGGTAGCTGGCGTTAATTTTCACATAATCGTACGTCAAGTCGCAGCCCCACGCGACGCCAACACCATCGCCCAAGTGCAAATCCACCTCAATGACGACCGTCTCTTGTTGTAAATACGCCGTCGCTTCTTCTTCCGAGAACGGCTGCGGCTCGCTTCCTTTCAACATCACAATCGGCCCAATCGCAACATCCACATTGTCCGGATCGACGTCCGCATCGGCATAGCCGATCGCCCCAATAATCCGACCCCAGTTGGCGTCCGCGCCGTAGACAGCCGTTTTCACCAAGTTCGACCCGACGATTTGCTTGGCGACTTTTTTCGCTTCATCGTCCGTTTTCGCGCCGCGCACGCGCACTTCAATGAGCTTCGTCGCCCCCTCGCCGTCTCTGGCGATTTGTTTCGCCAAATCTTCGCACGTTTTCCGCAGCGCTTCGTAAAAGTGTTCCCAATCCGGATGGTCCGGCGTCAATTCGTCATTTCCAGCGAGGCCGCTTGCCATCACGACGACCATATCGTTCGTCGACGTATCGCCGTCGACCGTAATTTGGTTGAACGACATATCGGTAATCGACCGAAGCGCTTCAAGCAGCACCGGTGAAGAAATGTTGGCATCGGTCGTGATGAACGCGAGCATCGTCGCCATGTTCGGATGAATCATTCCCGATCCTTTCGCCGCCCCGCCGACGGTGACCGTTTTCCCATCGACGGTCGTTTGGTAACAGGCGCGCTTCATCACCGTATCCGTCGTTAAAATCGCCGTTTGAAACGCCTCAGCATCCGCCATCGTCGCACCGGGAACGAGCTGTTCGATGCCCGCGCGAATTTTTTCCATCGGCAAATATTCCCCGATCACGCCCGTTGAAGCGACGGCCACATGGTGCAGCGCCAAGCCAAACTGTTTCGCGCACAGCTCGCGCATTTCATAGGCGTCGCGAAGCCCCCGCTCGCCGGTGCAGGCGTTCGCGCATGCGCTGTTGACGATGACCGCCTGCAATTTTTGTTCTACAGCGAGGCTCGCCTGCGTCACTTTGAGCGGCGCCGCCTGGAAATGGCTTTGCGTATACACCGCCGCCGCCGATGCTGGCACGTCGCATACAATAACCCCTAAATCTTTTTTCGAATAGCGCAGCCCGGCGTGCACCCCAGCCGCTTGAAATCCTTTCGGCGTGACGACCGTTCCATCGGCGACCGCCGTTACTTGCGCCGTTTGTTTCGTTGCTGTCATGTTCGTTCCCCTTCCCTCACGGATAGATCGGCAGGAAGCGGAGGCCCTCGGCCTCATCCCACCCCATCATCAAATTGAAGTTTTGCACCGCCTGCCCGGCGGCTCCTTTCATCAAGTTATCAATCACCGACACGACCGTCACCCGTCCCGTTCGTTCATCGTAGGCGAGGCCGATGTCGCAATAATTTGAGCCGTACACTTCTTTCGTCGCTGGAAACTGTCCAAATTGACGGATGCGGACAAACGGCGAACCTTCATAACTTGTTTTATATAAATCTACCAAGTCGTTTGGCGAAAGCGGCTGTTTCGCCTTCGCATAAATCGTCGCCATAATGCCCCGTGTCATCGGAATCAAATGAGTGCTGAACGTAATCGGCTCCATCGCTTCATTCCACGTTTGCAGCGTTTGCTCAATTTCCGGAATGTGCTGATGGACGTTCACTTTATAAATTTTCACGTTTTCGTTTACTTCGGAAAAATGCGTCCCGAGCCCTGCTTTCCTCCCTGCTCCTGATACGCCGGACTTGGCATCGACGATGATCGAGCCCTCTTCAACAAGCCCTTCTTTTACAAGCGGCGCAAGGCCAAGCAGCGTCGCCGTCGGATAGCAGCCCGGGTTGGACAAGAGTGTGGCCCCGCGGATCGCCTCTCGGTTCCACTCCGTCAGCCCGTATACGGCGCGCGCCAAATATTCCGTCGGAGCCGCCGGCCGCCCGTACCATCGTTCGTACACCGCCCCGTCTTTCAAACGGAAATCGCCCGATAAATCGATCACTTTCACTCCCCGATCAACGAGCGCCGGCGCCCACTCCCCGGACACCCCGGGCGGCGTGGCGAAAAAGACCGCATCGTAACGGGAAAGCGCCTCGATGTCAAGTTTATGCAACACCGCACCATCGATATC
The DNA here is from genome assembly GCF_001544315.1 of Geobacillus jurassicus NBRC 107829. Classification (GTDB taxonomy): domain Bacteria; phylum Bacillota; class Bacilli; order Bacillales; family Anoxybacillaceae; genus Geobacillus; species Geobacillus jurassicus. Next base: position 7,658 of record NZ_BCQG01000029.1, on the reverse strand, counting down.
ACCAATGTGCGGGAAACTTTCCGATAAATGAATTCCGTCCTGCGACGACGAGAAAACATCGCAGCAGCTCACACGCGGATGCCCGTATAGCAAGCGGAACAGCTCCGCCCCGCTGTATCCCGTCGCCCCGATAATGGCTACGTTCATCAACCGTTCCCCCTCAACCGTATGCCTCATGTAGTTCTCATTATAATACTGTATAAAAATAAAATCAAATGTATATTTAATAATTTTTAAGGGATTTTCTTCTTTCTTGTCCCCCTATGTTCACCAGGCCCACGGGAAAACGAAAACCGCTTTGGCTCAGCTGCCGAAGCGCATTCTCTTGTCCATCCCCCTCATGCACTCAGGCGTAAAGCCTCTCACGAAAGATTCCACCAATGTTCAACAAGTTTTCAATTTTTCCACTATCCTTATATTGACTTCCCTCTTTTTTCCTATACACTTTTAAATAGCGACACATTTTATATAAGGTTGTGATCGGATGAACGAGGTTGAATCTCGTGAATGGCAGAAGTGGCTTACATCGCTCGGGCGCGATCTTCGCCTTGAGAAAGGAACGTACTTGTTTCAAGAAGGAGAAAAGGCGGACGAACTGTACTATATCCAATCCGGGAAAATCCAAATCAGCAAAATGGACATGAATGGACAGGAGCTTGCGTTGCGCATTTGCAGCGAAGGGGACTTGATCGGCGAGCTGACGCTCTTTTGCCCCGGCGCCCGCTACATGCTGACGGCGAAAGTGCTCGAAGACGGCGTTGTTTCCGCCATTCCGCGCGAGAGGCTCGAACAAGAACTCGCCAAACATCCGACCATGGCGATCGAATTCATGAAATGGATGAGCCTCCATTTCCGGAAAACGCAGACGAAATTCCGCGACCTCATTTTGCACGGCAAAAAAGGAGCGCTCTATTCGACGCTCATCCGCTTGTGCAACAGCTACGGCGTCATGAAGGAAGACGGCATTTTGATCGACATTCCGCTCACCAACCAAGAACTCGCCAACTTTTGCGGCACCGCCCGCGAAGTCGTCAACCGCATGCTTGGCGATCTGCGGAAAAAAGGCATCATCTCCGTGCAAAAAGGAAAAATCTGCGTCCACGACTTGCAATATTTGCGCGACGAAATCTCCTGCGAAGGCTGCCCGCCCGAGCTGTGCCGCATCGACTGACGGGCGGAAGAAGGGTGATCCTTTTGAACGCTGCAAAATTTTGCACAGCCACGTTTTTTCAAACTTGGGGGATGTCATATACAGTGTTGTTATAGCGTGGTATATCGCCGACGTTTTGCAATCAGGCTTTTTGATGGGAACCGTTTTATTTTCCCTCGGTTTGTCGAGATTTCTTGCCAGGCTTCTTTGTGGACCGGTTATTGATCGGATAGGAGCAAAAGACGCCGCATCGCCAAACTATTTTGGTTCGTATACAGTGAAAAATAAGGATGTCCTACTCAATCTGGGACATCCTCTTTTTTATCAATGATAGCCAGACCCCATGGCTCTATACATAACTCCCCAACTTCCCGGCCTTTCTCGCCCAGTTCCATTGCGAGCGGAGCACGATCACGCCGGCTCCCACCCAAAAGCACGAAACAAGCAAGGCGGGAACGAGCGCTGGCCAACCGGCGCGCATCCCATGCACGGCCCACGAGAGAGGTGAAAAGAAATTTAGCACGTGGAAGACAGACGGAAGCAGTTTCGGAGAAAGGAAAAACCCCGAAAACATCAACAAATAGTAAAGCAACACTTCCGTCACCGCCCCGACCTGTTTCAGACGAAACGACAGCCCGAGAATCAAAACTGGTGAAAAACTGTTATTTTTCCGAATCGGTAAAGCTCGTTGAGGGACAAGGGTTGATTTTACAAGGCTTCTCCATTTAAAGAAGATCCCGTTTTAACTTTTTTGGCATTAAATCACCGACCTTCTAGAGGATGCACATGCGAGGCATACAATAATTGAAATGTTTAATTTTCTGACCCCCCGCAGTAATATATTTGATCACCGCATCCATCACCCGCTGCAAATCCTCATGATGCAATGAACCCACTTTGAATAGCAGCTCTACACTGCTTACCGTTTTTAATTTTGAGCAGCGGACAACCGATGGCTTGTTAAGCCCCGCTTCCTTCCAATGTTCGATGGGGACATCAAACATATTTCGAATCCCCTGACTCGTCACTTTCGCAAGAGTGACATCAATATCAGCGATGGTCCCCCCATCTGCGATAATCACCCCCTGCCTTCTTTTCGAACTTTCCACATCCATGTATACCCATATTTCTCCTCTCATTCATCATCCTCCTCCCCATAAGCGTTCAAGCCTTTCTTTTTTGATCAAATGTTCTTTCGAATAATACAAATCATACATTTTATCAAGCAACTTCCATCGCGCCTCATTGCTCATTTTTTGAATGGCTTCTAAGATTTCTTCTGCTGTCATTTGTTTTTCCATATTATCAACCTCCTCCACCGTACTTCTTGATCAATGAATATGTCCTTGCCTATTATTACAGTGGTTCTTGCGAAAAAGAGTCAAAAGAAAAACCCCCAACGGCCCGTTTCAGACTCCTTTGGAGGTTCGCTCAAGAATAGATCACGATCATTGCGATGAAAAAGTACGCCGCATTGGCGATTTCCAGCATGCCAAGTTTCATGATCGGCAGCGCTTTGCCGTATAAAGAGACGGCGCGGATGGCGCTCGGTGTGTAGGCCAAAACGGCGAACGGCTCGCCGATGGCGATGAGGCCGACGATCAGCAAGGCGTGGTAGCCCCATGACAGCCATTTGTACCGCTCGTTTTTCTTTTCCCGAATCATCGTTTTTACGTAAAACGTGCTGCCGAGGAAAAAGAGGAAGGAAAATAGGGCAAGTTCAAACGCTTCAAGCGTTAGCGCCCCGCGTCCGGCGTAAAAGGCGGCGAGGCCGCCGACGCAAAACGCCGCGATGGCCGCCGCGTCGTTCCAAAAGGCGCGCTCGTTCTTTTTCTTGCTGTAGTACGTGTTCACCAAGAAAAACGGCACCATGGCGAGCCCGAAGTAGAAAAGCGCCGGCTGCTGCCAAAGAGAGACGGCAAGCCCCGCCGCGGCGATGGCGCCGTAGCGGGCGGCGGCGGGCACGTACGGGTCTTTCCGTTTCGTTTTCACCGCCATCAAAAGCGGATACGTCGCCAAATAGAGCGCGGTCCAGGCGATAAAGAGCGGCGCGTGAATCCACGAAAACCCGCCCGCGTACGCCCCGAGCCAAAACGGGATGATGAGCATCGCCCAGGCGCCGTGCTGTTTTGGCATCACCCATTTGCTTTTGTTCGCCATCCGTCTCACCCTCCGCTTACCGGTGGAATAAAAGCGACCGTGTCGCCTTCATGAAGCGGCGCCTCGTCGCGGGCATATTCTTCATTGACCGCTGTCATGACGCGCCCGAGCGAGATGCCGTAGCGTTCTTCTACTTCGTCTTTCAGCTGCTTCACCGTTTTCGGGACGTGCGGCCATGTCACTTGCCGCTCGCCGATTTGCTCGCCCAAATGGGCGAAAAACAATAGACGGATCATTCTTCCTTCACCTCCGGCTTTCCGGACGGGTACGCCGTTGTTTCGAGCTGGTCGCCGATCCATGCGCTTCCGTCTTCCCATTGCTCTTTTTTCCAAATCGGCACGATTTGTTTGATTCGTTCAATCGCATAGCGGCTCGCTTCATACGCTTCGGCGCGGTGCGGCGAGGAAACGGCGATGACGACCGCGATGTCGCCGATCTCAAGCTTGCCGATCCGGTGGGTGATGGCGGTTTTCGCCCCCGGCCATTTCTCCTTAATTTCCGCCCCAATTTGCGCGAGCATTTTCTCGGCCATCGACACGTACGCCTCATATTGCAAAAAGAGCGTCCGCTTGCCGTTCGTCCATTCGCGCACCGTGCCGACAAACAGAGCGACCGCCCCCGCTTCCGGACGCATCACTTTTTTCATGACATCCTCGACCGAAATCGGCCGGTCGGTAATGGCAAACAACGGTTCTGTCATGTTCGCGTTCTCACCTCATTCATGAGCCATGGAATATATTCGTCATCATCGGCCAGCGAAAACACGGGGTGCGGCAGCGTCCCTTGCAGCGGCTCCCAAGCGATGACGGCGCGGATGTCGGCGAGGTGCTGAAGCGACGCCCAATCTTCCTCGGAGCGGACAAGCACGACTTTCGGGTGCCGCTCTTGTTTATAGCCCTCCACCAACACGAGATCGAGCTGAAGCGGTGCATAGAGCGCCAATACATCATCCAGCCGCCACAACGGACGGCGGAGATGGAGCTGCAAAAGCCCGTCCCCTTCGACCGCCGCCGCCACCGCCCCGGCCCGCTCATGGCGGACGGAATCGACGCCTTCCGGCCGCATGGGCTCGCCGCCATGGCCGTGGTGCTTCACCGTCCCAACGCGCCATCCTTCCCGGACAGCGGCCGCCACCCATTTTTCCACAAGCGTCGTCTTGCCGCTATGTTTATAGCCGACGACTTGCCAGACGTTCATGTACTCGACCCCTCATCGTCATCAAGAAGCCACACTTCGACCTCATCGCCAACCGCAAACCCTCTCGTTCCGCCCGGCAGCACCATCAAGGCGTTCGCAAAGGCAAGCGAGGTGACGATGTTCGATTTGTCCATGCCGACCGGTTTCACGATCAGTCGACCGTCAACCGCCTCGATCCGGCTGCGCACGAAGCGGGTGAACGGATTCGGCTTCGGAAACTCGGCGCCAAGCGTGGCCTTCGCTTTTTTCAAATACGGCTTTGTGGAAAACAACCGCGTGCGCACGACCGGGCGGACGAACAGTTCATACCCGACATAGCACGCCGACGGGTTGCCGGATAAGCCGAACAGCAGCTTGCCATCCCGTTCGGCGACGGTCGTTACGCTCCCCGGGCGCATGGCGATTTTGTTAAACAAGACGTTCGCTCCGAGCCGTTCGTAAATGGCGGGCAAATAATCGAAGTCGCCCACCGAGACGCCGCCGGTCGTAATAAGCATGTCCACTTGATCGAGCGCCTGGCACACAGCGTGAAAGCACGCATCGAGGTCGTCGGCGAGCTGGCCGAAATAAATCGGCTCGGCGCCGCTTCTCAGCACCTGCGCCTCGATCATGTAGGCGTTGCTGTTGCGAATTTTTCCAGGCACGAGCGGTTCAGAGACGTCGAGCAGCTCGCTTCCGGTCGCAAAAATGCCGATGCGCGGCTTTTTCGCCACCTTCACTTCAGCGTAGCCGAACGTCGCCAAGAGCGCCGCCACCCCGGGGTTGATGCGCGTTCCTTTTTCGACAAGCGGCTGCCCTTTTTTCGCATCTTCCCCTTGAAACGAAATGTTATCGCCAGGGCGGAACGGGCGTTTAATGGCCATATACGTTTTTCCATCCCGCTCGTATTGTTTCGCAAGCTCGAGCATGACGACCGCATCGCATCCTTCCGGAATTTGCGCCCCGGTCATCAGGCGCACCGCTTGAAACGGGCCGACAGGCTGCTTCGCCACTTGCCCGGCGCCGATCGTTTCGATCACTTCAAACTCGACCGGATGATCCAGCCCCGCTCCTTCGGAATCGGCGGCGCGAATGGCAAATCCGTCATACGGCGAGCGGTCAAACGGCGGCACATCATGGTCGGCGCATAAATCTTCCGCCAAATAGCGTCCGTACGACTGCCTTAGCGGCACGATCTCCTCTTCCCCTCTTCCAGCGTAACGCATCACCCGGGCGATGGCTTCCGCTACGGGAATGGGGGTTCGTCTTTCGACCATGTCTCTCTCCCCTTTCGATCATACGGCTGGCGGCAACCATATCGTTCTTTCAACGTTGTTGCCATTGTTGCCGCCTTTTTATGCCGTCCGCCAACTTTTCATCCACAACACGAGCATCGGCAATATGCCGCAAAATCATCTCCCTCGTTTCGTTGAACAAAGCGGCGGACTGTTCGAGCTTCTTGCACCACTTCATCCGCATAGCGGCATTGTTCCTGAATATAGTTTAGCACGTCTTGAGCCCGATTTTCGACTCGATCGATCAGCTGATTTCGTTTGTTTTATTTTACCTGAAAGAAGAAGGGCACAGTTGTGATGTTTATCACGTTCCTTTGTCGTCCTCTTTTTTTCGCTTATGTGAGATGTATCACAACATTGACATGGAAAACAAGGTATGCTGAAGCTGCAACGATTTGACGATGGAGGGATCCCAAATGGAACAGCGGTTTACCGAGCAATCGTTAATTGGCGATATTGTCACAAAACTCCCGAAAGCAGCGGATTTGTTGAAAGCGCATCGCATTGACTTTTGCTGCGGCGGGCAGCGTCCGCTCAAAGAAGCCATTGAAGAACGCGGGTTGGATGGGGAAGAGCTCCTTCGCCAGCTGAACGCCTTGTATAATGAAGCGCAACATAAACCAACCAGAAACTGGAATGAAGCGCCGCTCGACGAACTCGTCGACCATATCATGAGAACGCATCACCGCTATTTGAACGAGGAACTGCCGCAGCTCAGCCCGTATGTCACGAAAGTATTGCGCGTTCACGGCATGCACCACCCGCATCTTTCCCGGGTGCATAAACTGTTTCATGAGTTAAAAACGGAACTCGAGCAACATCTCATTAAAGAGGAAACAGGCGCGTTCCCGCTCATTTTGCAATTTGCTGACAACCCGTCGCCGGAAAACCGGGAGGCGGTCGAGCGGGCCATTCGCGAACTGGTCGATGAACATGACGCGGCCGGTGATTTGATCAAAGAAATTCGCGACATCACGAACGACTTCACCCCGCCGGAAGACGCGTGCGGCACATATCGGCTCGTCTACAACCGACTTGCGGCGCTCGAAGAAGATTTGTTTACACACATCCACTTAGAAAACAACATCCTCTTCCCGCGCGTGTTGGCGGCGGTGAAGGCGTAAAGAAAAAAACGCCGATTCGCACTTCCGAAAATATACAGAGGGCGGTTCACATCCGTCCTCTCACTACTTAGCATGCGAATCCCGTCAGACGAATGGCTGACCTAAAAAGGGCCTAACGGATCACTTCTTTTAAAAAGCCTTGAGGACCGGTGAAAAACCGTTTTCTCCTCTAGTTGACGTGAGACCGCACGAAAGGAGACATCGATGTCGCAAGACTTATCAATTTGAGAAACGTTGCGGTAAAGCTGTATTACACCGCCGTTCTTCTTGGACAAGTCAACATGGCTTGCTGAAAACTTGATGCATGTTAAGGCCTTTTCATTGTCCGCAAAGCCTCCTTTCGAGAATAATCCATTTCCATGACCGCTTTTCCCTTTCCTTCCACCATCCTCAACTCACGTACTCTCGCCCCTCTCTTCCCAAAAGATACGAGAAGAAACCGAAGCCTTCTGCGGCCCCCTTAAAGCCCAAAGAAACTTGATGAGTAGAAGCATTGGGTCTCCCCTGCCTGTATTGATTCGAACACTGAATGTTTCATGAAAACAATGAATGGTTTAAAAGTATAAAACCGCTTTTTCATGAACCGACTAAAGTCTTCAATCACTTCAGCAGACTGAAGGTTATTGACAAAATATTTTTTATCATCAAAATTTATTTTAATGAACAAAAAGGTGGTGGATCCATGTTCTCTCTATTATCTGATCATCGTCTATATTTACGCATGTGGCTGTCTCAAGTCATATCCTATTTGGG
>NZ_BCQG01000028.1 GCF_001544315.1 Geobacillus jurassicus NBRC 107829 | reverse complement strand
CCTTTTTTCCATTCCGCCGCTTGGCTGTCATCCGGCGCCAAAAAGAACGCTGAAGCCATCGCAGCGGTGAAAATGATATGGCTCGGTTTCACGGTTGCACCCTCTCCCTTCATCGTTCTGTTTCTTTTTCATCCTAGCTTTTCCTGTTTCGAATCGTCTGCATGGCCAGCCCACGGCAAAAAACGACAATGTTCTTAATTTTAAGTATAGCGAACATTTACCGCGAAAGGAAACGTTTTTTCTACTTGGAAAAAACAAGGGAGGGGTTGCTAGACGCCGGGATGTTATATTTTTCGTTTCGGGCGCGACGGGTACGTGAACAAATACGACACACGCCGATCATCCACAAGGTAAATCGACTGCAGCACTTCATAAATGAGCTGTTTTTCCATCGCCAGCCATTCGTCAACGCGGATCGGGATGTATTTTTGCTTCGGTTCGTTCCACTCGTAGAGGGCGACGGTAAACTTTTTTTGGCGAAGGTCGAGCTTGACGATAAACATGTACAACTGGCTCGTGCATTTAAACACAAAATAGAGCTGAGCTTCGGACGAGCACGTGATCGTGCGAAACAGCGCCTCGCCTTCAGACGAAAATCGCATCCGTCCACCTTCGTTTTTCAGCGAGCGGAGTGAATCGGTGAAACTGGCCGGGGCGATTGTTTTCAGCCGAACGGAAAACGGATTTTTCATTTCCTTAATATAGATATGGTACATTTTTTGCGTATGCTTCTGCCCGTTTCGTTCACAAATGACAAAATCGGCAAGATAAATGTTCACCTTGACCCCCTCTTTTTGCTTATAAATTTCCCATTTTTAACTAATTGTACTATGTCCTTCCTGGACAAAAAAGATGCCGAACGACGGAATAACCGACAAATTCGTTCTGATTTGGAAACAAAAAGATAAACGGTCTAAAAAGGAACAGTTATTGGCTCCATGCTTTTCTATCTTTAAAGAGTAATGATGAAAAGCGTGGTGACGAACGATGACAAACCTTGGGGAGACGCTCAAACGATTGCGGAAACAACGGCGCTGGACACAGGAAGAGCTGGCCGAGCAGCTGAACGTGTCGCGTTCGCAAATCAGCAAATGGGAAAACGGCAGCTTGCTTCCGGATGTGCAGTCGCTTGAGAAGCTATGCCAGTTGTTTGACGTCAGCGCCGATTTTTTGCTTGGCGGCGAAACGCGCCAGCGCGAGCTGCTTCGCGAAGTGACGGACGTGTACGGAACGGCGGACGTGCACGAAACGGCACTCGCGGCGTTGGACTACTTGCTCCGGAGCCGGGAGATGAGCGAAGCGGTGTACGCGCTCGCGAAGCTGCCGGATAAAAAGCGGAAACATGTCGAAACGATGATCGTGACGATCGTGAAAGAGTGCTCCGAGCTCATTTAGCTCCCCAATGCTGAAAAAAGCGCTAACAACGATGTGCTAGCGCCATCAGTTGGGGAGTATTTGGGGACACGTTCTTTCTCTTGGGGATTCGCTTTGAAAGGCGTGTATGGGGAAACGACTATACGTGCTCCGGCCATTCTGGTTTCTTTCCGGAGTGGAGAAATTGGACGGACTCTGCGACGACTTCGGTGACATAGACGCGTTGACCGTCTTTTTTATCGTAGCGGCGCGTCTGAATTCTCCCCGTCACCGCCACCATCGAGCCTTTTCGGCAATAATTGGCGGTATGCTCCGCCGTTTTCCGCCATAAAACGCACGGAACGAAATCGGCATCAATCCCTCCTTCCGCGTTGCGGAAATTTCTCGCCACCGCCAGCGTGACGGTCGCGACGGCGGCTCCTTCGGCCGTGTAGCGAAGCTCGGGATCTTTCGTCAAACGGCCGACCAATACGACTTGGTTGATCATGTGTTGGCGCATCCCCCCTTTCCTCCACCGCACCTTTATGATAACGAATCTCGTTTTGGGTCGTAAAATCGCGATTTTTGCATTTTTTACGCACTCTATGGATACAATCCAGCGAAAAAGGCGAAATCTCCGTCGACAATGGCGGAGCAAAATGGCGTTTTTGCCATCCGACGGAAAAATGCAGATCGTTTTTCAGCAGCAGAGGCGGCATCCCGTTTTTCTTCCCCCGTCCGCCTGTGCTATAATCTTGGATAAGACAACGGTAACGAGGTGGACGAGATGAAAACGTTCAAGCTTGTCGGGCTCTCGGTCATTGACGAGGAGATGCACCGCCAAGACATCCCGTTTATTGACGGGCTGATCATCAACAAAGAAGACGGGCAAAACCGCTGGCTCGTGGAGGCGTATTTGGATGACGACTATGAGCCGATGTTTGTGAGCCTGCAGCGGCGGCCGGAGTTTCAATTGCAAGTGACGATCACCCACACGAGCAACGACCCGGCCAACATGCTCGTCGCCGTCCGTTCGATCACGAAAATGAATGGCCATATCAGCGTCTTGATGGAAGGGCTCATGATCCCGCGGCGCACCCATTTGGCGGAAGCCGTGCTGGCCGGCCTTGTGGAGAAAGGGCTGCAAGGCGAGGCGCTGCTTCAAGAGTTTCGCCAGCAAATGCATGAGCGAATCGACGCCAAGGCGCCGCATGAACGAAAAAGGTAAAAGGCTGGAGAGCGCGCTTTCCAGCCTTTTTGTTTGCCTTCCTGCAGGCAAGTGGATCATCCTCTTGGAAACGCCAGGGCATCCACCCGGACCGGGCGGGCGATGACGATGCAGCGCTTCGGGGCGCGGCCGATGAGGCGAAACGGGTAGCACGTCGTCACCGTCAGCGTCGGGCGCGCTTTGTCGACCAAAACGGTTCGGTCGTCGTCATCGACGATGCGGATGTTGACGATGCGGTAATGAATGGCAGCGCGGTTCGTCCGGATGATGAGCGCATCGCCGATCTCGAGCTCGCCAAAGCGGCGGAACACGGTATCGCGGTGCCCGGATAACACGACATGCCCTTTTTCCCCCGGCCAATCGCTCGCCGGATAATGGCCGACACCACGGCGCAATTCTTGTTCGCGGACGCCTTCATACACCGGAATCGCCGCCCCGAGCTTCGGAATGGCGAGTTCGCCAAGGTAGACGCCAAGCGGCGCGTCTTTTTGCCCCGAACGTTCCGCTGGAAGGCTTGCGGTCGGCGGTGAGGAAGGCGCAGGGGCATCCCGCTTGACCGCCATCCGGCCGACGGTGTACCAATAACCGTTCCAGCCGGCCGCCGCCGCCCCGATGACGATCGCCGCCAGCGCCGCCCATTGGGCGGCCCGGCGCTTCCACGAAAACCGCGCTAGCTTGCGCTCCACTTTCCTTCACCCTTTCAGCCGCCCGACCCGCCGGTAAAGAAGGAAACCGGCGGAAGCGAGCAGCAGCCCGGCCAATGTATGGGTCAAATATGGCGACGCCGTCTCCGGCAGTTTTTCCCCATACATCTTTCCTTTCATCTCTACAGCGAGCAAACCGGCGTCAATGCCTTTCTCCCCAGCGCGGACGATGTAGCCCGATGTCAACATTTCCCTTGTGATGGCGATATCGGCGACCTCCTCGCCTCGGCGGTTGTACAGTCGGACGCGGATCGGTTCCGCCCCTGCCTCCTTTATGCCCGACCCGTCAGATGGAAGGTTCGCCTTAAGCTCGAGCAGGCGAAGCCCCTCTTCCCATATCGCCCACAGTTGGCGGCGCTCTTCATCCGTCCACGGCCCTTCCGTCTCCGTAAACGGGCGCAGCCGCTCGCGAAGCGCCGCCAGCCGTCCAGCCAATTGCGGGTCGTCAATCGAGGCGATATGGCGGGTGAAGGCGCGCACTTCCTGTTCCGTCATCCCAAGCGCCCCGAGCAAGTCGTTGATTTGCTGCATGGCGGCGTTATGCTGTGAGTAAAAGCGGATGGCCCGGTCTAAGTCTTCAACAAATGTGTAGTCTTGCACCGTTTCGCCAAACTGGCCAAGCAGCGCCTCGAGCTCCTCGACCGTCAGTCCATGCCGGCGCAGGACGGCGTGAAGCCGCTCATCGGTGATGGGCGTGCCAAGCCATTGTTTTAGTTCATCCATCGTGCGGAAATCGGCGATCGTCAAGCCGTATTGGTCCAAATAAGCCAACAGGTCGCTTACCGTCCAGCCGACGCTCTCGGCGTACTGCTCAAGCTCGCTTCGGCTGATGGCCGCCGCCTCGGCCGGAAACGAAGCCAAAACGACGACAAGCACAGCCATTCCTAGCCATTGCCGCATTCATTCTTCCTCCCTTCCGCTTTCTTTGATGTACATTGGTAGTATTTTCCGAACAAGCTGTTCTTATGTACCTCATATTTCGCAACCTTTGCATAATATACAAAAAAATAACCCAAATATTCGCATAAAAATAAATTTTTATACAAACAACTAATTTTTATTCGCTCAAATCAGGCTTATTTTGAATTTTTATTCAGGGTGCGAAATGTGAGATGTACGCCCACCTATGGCGGAGAAAAAAGAAGAAGCCCGATCTGCGGCGCCATCACGAAAAGAAGGTGTCCCAAAAAAGTCGGGACACCTTCTTTGATTGCCATATATACGCAGAAAACAACTGCGGGAACACGATATGTTGCTCTATGTTGAACAAAGAACCACCTTTTGAGACAGCCACTGTTCCGCGTTATGACGGCTGGCTGACAGCAGCTTGCTGGAAGTAGGCGTTGTACAAGGCGCGAACCGCCTCGTTGACGACTTCTTCCTTCACGCCGAACATCATGCTCACTTCAGATGAACCTTGGTTGATCATCTCTAGGTTGATGTTGGCGTTGGCGAGCGCGGTGGTGGCTTTCGCCGCCATCCCGATCGTTTTTTCCATCCCTTCGCCGACGACCATAATGAGCGCCAAGCCGTACTCAATCGTCACCTCATCGACCGCCAGCTCCTCGCGGATGCGGGCGAGGATGCGCTCATCTTTTCCATCCGACAGCTGATTCGCGCGCAAAATGATCGACATGTTGTCGATGCCCGACGGCGTATGTTCGTAGGAGATGCCTTCATCTTCTAAAATTTGCAGCACGCGCCGGCCAAAGCCAATCTCGCGGTTCATTAAGTATTTGCTGATGTTGATGCTGCAAAAGCCGGTGTCGCTCGCGATGCCGGCGACCGGTTCGTCGATATGGTTGCGCTTGGCGACGATCCACGTCCCTGGAGCGGCCGGGTTGTTCGTGTTTTTCACGCAAACCGGAATGCCGGCGCGGTAGACCGGCTCGAGCGCCTCGTCATGAAAGACGGAAAATCCGGAATACGACAGCTCGCGCATCTCGCGGTACGTGATTTCTTTCAGCTTGCGGGCATCGGCGACGATCGACGGGTTGACACAATAAATCGAATCGACGTCGGTAAAGTTTTCGTACACGTCTGCTTTGACGCCGGCGGCGACGATCGAGCCCGTGATATCCGACCCGCCGCGCGGGAACGTGACGATATGGCCGGATCGGGAATAACCAAAAAAGCCCGGGATGACCAAAACGCCGCGCCGTTCGCGCAGCTGCTTCAGCTTGTCGTACGACTCCGGAAGCACTTGGGCGTTGCCCGGCTCATCGGTGACGATGATGCCGGCTTCGAGCGGGCTGACGTAGCTCGCCTCGAGCACACAATCTTGCAAATAGAGCGCCATAAGCCTTGCATTATGGTCTTCGCCGCTCGCTTTAATGGCGTCAAACAGCCGAGGCGGCTCGCTTCGATAGGCGCTGATTTTCGACTGCAAGTCATCAATGAGCTCGGCCAAAAAGCTGTCAGCTTCCAACTCCAGCTCATTGGCGATGTCAGCGTACCGCTTTACGATCGCTTCCATCGTTTCCTCATAAGACTCCCCGGCGATGACTTGTTCCGCCAGCCGGATGAGCATATCGGTCACTTTCACGTCGTCTTTGTACCGTTTCCCTGGCGCCGATACGACGACGATGCGGCGCTCGATATCCGAGCGGATGATGTCGGCCACTTTGCGGAATTGCGCGGCGCTCGCCACCGAACTTCCACCGAATTTGGCTACTTTCATCTTCCATGACCCTTTCTGTCGAAAGTCTCTATAATTGTTTATCATATCACATTTTTCCGTTCTTGAAATCATTCATTTTTTAGAAATTTCCGCGAATGGCCGAAACCGCCGCCAGCGCCCGCAATGGCTTCCTTCAAGACAGATGGCGCCATGTTTCGCCAATGAAAAGACGGCGCTGCAACAGGCTTCTCCAACCTTACGGACAGGCGATGTGAAAGGGTGGCTTCTTTCTTCCAAGCCTCTCTTGATTCCGAAAACGTCCGCCCCCTCACGTTTGCGCCACATTGCCGCGGCGGACGTTGGCGATCCCTTCTTTGCAGACGCCGTATGGCAGCCACGAACAGTGGCGGCACAATTCATCCAAATCGTCCGGCTTGACCCGTTCCGCCGTCCGCCGGATCAGTTCAGACTTCCAATATACGGTGCCCGGTTCCAATCCTAAATGGCGAATAACGTTCCCATCAAGCGAGCGGACATGGGCATCGGAATCCGGGCCGGCTTCACACGCCGTTTCCCCATGGTGTGGACAGGCGAGGCACGCCTCGTCGAGCGCCGCGACGACTTCAATCGGAAAATCGTCGTTTTCATCGCGAATGCGAGCCACGATCTCCCACATTTTTTCAACAAACGACGGGCTGTAGCCCATGCCGCGAAATCCATGCACACAAAGCAAATGATGGCCGCGCAAACGCACCGGTTTCATCTTCTCTCCCCTTTCTTTTTTCTCTTCAAGCATATGCCGCCCCGCCTCCATCGTTTCGATCGTCTTTGCCTCCATCATACGTCAACTCCTGTCATTCAGCAATCGAAACATAAACTGCCACATTTTTTCGACCATCGAGAGAGCGAACAACACCGCTTTTAGGCCCATGCACGTCTGTAAAGCGATTGGTTTCACGCCTTGGCTTACCTCCGAAGAGAAAAAAATAGATGACACGCTTTTGGACCAACGCTATGCAAAACGTTCCTGCTTGTATTTATCATCTCTAACCGAGAAGACCCCCACTTCCACGCGATCAGCGCAAGTGAGAACAGCAGAACCGTGGGACGCATGGGGATGGCTTGGTCAACAACCTGCCGTGGGGCAGGTGTTCCCAAGAATCTCTCACCTCTCAGCGTTTGCGTAAGTGGGAGAGCGTTCAAATAGACAGCCGTCATGGTACAATGAAAGGGAACGACTTTGCTAGGAAAGGACTGGCTGATGATGACAAAAGAAGAAGCCGCCCGCTCGCTTTCCATCTTGCTTTATGAGCTGACAAAATCATGGCGGAAAGAAAAAATTCATTCCGACGTGCTTGAAATCATTATGAAGCTGCGCATTCAAGCCGGTGACGACAAACAATACGCTGCCGATCTGCTCAGCAACATCGCCTTTGCAAGCGAATCAGCCCATGCGCTAAAGCAAATTTGGGGCTATATGCTTCGCGAGCAAACGTTTTTGTCGCCAAGCACGATCGAGGCAATGCTCGCTGACGCCCAGCGCGCGATCCACCGCCGGCTGGCGGAGCTTGTCGCCCGCTATGAACGCCCATTTTTGTCCATCGACGACCCGGCTGAGCGGAAACGCCGCCTTGAGCGCTCCTACGGCGCGCTTCTTTTGTTCAACCGGATCGCCACCGATTTTTTGCTCGAGTTCGTCCGCGAAGAAAACGAAGCGGCAGCGAGTGCCTTTTTCGCCGCCGATCCGAACGAGGCGATCGAAGTGTTCCATCATCTTTGCAGCGTCTACGCGAGCCGCTGGATTGAAGGGCTTGAGGTCGACTGATGGCGTGCGCGTGAGCATCGGCAGAGAATTTGAAGTCAACCGGATTGGCGCTGACGCGTGCGGCTCGAAATCAGCCGGTTGGCCATGTGCATGCGAACCGGCTCAGGAACTTGCCCTCGCCCCATTGGCTGTATATGTATGCGGGCGCATGCCGGGGCACGTGAAGCCCGCGGGCAGGACTTGGCGCGAACAATCAGAAAAACTGGCCGCGGCGGTCAAAAACGCGTAAGGGCAGGCGGCCGCGCGTTCCAGCGTTTCGAAGACGCTCATATGGCGGCGTTCAAAGCGTGAAGGCGGCGCGCGCGGGCGCCGGATGGCTTCCCGGCAAAAACACCTTGTTTTTGGACGGTTTCTGCTACAGCAACATTTCCTGTTTGACAATATTGTCTAGCCATGCTAATGTAATCATTGGAAGGAATTTTTCTAATATTCTTTCCATTGTAAGCGGATTCAAAATCAAAATGGGGGAGGAATCGGGGAGAAATGATCTACGCACAACCAGGCCAGCCAGGCGCGCTTGTCACGTTCAAAAAGCGCTACGAAAACTTCATTGGCGGCAAATGGGTGCCGCCGGTTGACGGCGAGTATTTTGAAAACATTACGCCGATCACCGGGCAGCCGTATTGCGAAGTGCCGCGCTCAAAAGCGGCGGACATCGAACTGGCGCTTGACGCCGCCCATGCGGCAAAAGACGCATGGGGACGCACGTCTCCAGCGGAGCGCGCCCGTTTGCTGAACAAAATCGCCGATCGGATGGAAGAAAACTTGGAAATGCTGGCCGTTGCGGAAACATGGGAAAACGGCAAGCCGATCCGCGAAACGTTGGCGGCTGACATCCCGCTTGCCATCGACCATTTCCGCTACTTCGCCAGCTGCATTCGCGCGCAAGAAGGCACGATTTCGGAAATCGATCACGACACGGTCGCCTATCATTTCAAAGAACCGCTCGGCGTCGTCGGGCAAATCATCCCGTGGAACTTCCCGATTTTAATGGCGGCCTGGAAACTCGCTCCAGCGCTCGCGGCCGGCAACTGCGTCGTCTTGAAACCGGCGGAGCAAACGCCGACGTCGATCCTCGTTCTCATCGAACTCATCGAGGATTTGCTTCCACCTGGCGTCGTCAACATCGTCAACGGCTTTGGCTTAGAAGCCGGCAAGCCGCTCGCCTCGAACCCGCGCGTGGCGAAAGTGGCGTTCACCGGTGAAACGACGACCGGACGGCTCATCATGCAGTACGCCTCGCAAAACATCGTGCCGGTCACCTTGGAGCTTGGCGGCAAGTCCCCGAACATTTTCTTCGCTGATGTGATGGACAAAGACGACGAGTTTCTCGATAAAGCGCTCGAAGGCTTTACGATGTTCGCCTTAAACCAAGGCGAAGTGTGCACATGCCCGTCGCGCGCCCTCATCCATGAGTCGATTTACGACGCCTTTATGGAACGGGCGCTTGAGCGCGTCAAGCAAATCAAGCAAGGCAATCCGCTCGATACGGAAACGATGATCGGCGCCCAAGCCTCCTCCGAACAGCTCGAGAAAATTTTGTCATATATTGATATCGGCAAACAAGAAGGCGCTGAGCTCTTGATCGGCGGCGAGCGGAACATGCTTGAAGGGGAACTCGCCGGCGGCTATTACGTCAAGCCGACCGTTTTCAAAGGGCATAACAAAATGCGCATTTTCCAAGAAGAAATTTTCGGCCCAGTGCTCGCGGTCACGACGTTTAAAGATCACGACGAAGCGCTTTCAATCGCCAATGAAACGCTGTACGGCCTTGGCGCCGGCGTCTGGACGCGCGACATCAACACCGCGTACCGCTTCGGCCGCGGCATCCAAGCCGGCCGCGTCTGGACGAACTGCTATCACGTCTATCCGGCCCACGCGGCGTTTGGCGGCTACAAAATGTCCGGCATCGGCCGCGAAACGCACAAAATGATGCTCGACCATTACCAACAAACGAAAAACTTGCTTGTTAGCTACTCTCCGAAAAAACTCGGGTTGTTCTAACATTGGCCCACCCGCTCTTCATACGGGCAAAAGGCAGCGCCGACGCGCTGCCTTTTGCCCACTGTTGCATCCGTCACCGCCAAAACCACGCAAACGCCTTTTGATGATGGAATGGAAAACGACGCAGCAACCGTTCCATTCGACGAATCCAGCAGAGCTGCTCTAGGAGCCTGTCTTTGGCCATGATGCGAAAGGAGGTGCATCCGATGCCTGATGAACCGAAAGTCATCGCCACCGAAGCAGCGTTAGAATTGATTGAAAAATTAAAGGCGAAATACGGTCCGCTCATGTTCCACCAATCCGGCGGCTGCTGCGACGGCAGCTCGCCGATGTGCTACCCGCTCGGCGAGTTGATCGTCGGCGATTCCGATGTTTTGCTTGGCGAAATCGGCGGCTGCCCGTTTTACATCTCTAAGGCGCAATACGAATATTGGAAGCATACGCAGCTCATCATTGACGTCGTCCCCGGGCGCGGCGGCATGTTTTCGCTCGAAGGCCCGGAAGGCGTCCGCTTTCTCACCCGCTCGCGCGTCTTCGGCCAAAGCGCGGATGCGGGCGCAACGTAACCAGCCATTGCGGATCGTCACCGTGAAACCGCCATGCGCCGGGCATCACGTCGATGCGAAACCGCCTGGCGAAATGGGCCGCACGGAGCGAGCCGCCGGCTTCCATTGGCACCTCACCCCCGGATGCCTCATCGCTCCGGGGGAGTTTTGTTCGTCGCCGCCAAAAAGAAAGGCGGCCCGCCGCCTGAGCGAATGAGGCGCGGTCCGCCGTTTTCTTTTCTTCATTCGCATGCCGCTAGGCCTTCTCCTCTGCCTGCTTCAACTGCTTCATCGCCTCGGTCCGATCAGACAAGGTGATCCTTTTCAAACCGAACACCAACAACAAGCCCACCGCGATAAACACGAGCCCGAACAAAAAGACGGATTGCAGCGAGTCGACAAGCGACTGCTTCAGCACCGGCACGAACATGTCGCGCAGCGGCGCTGGAATCTTGGCCATCGCGTCCGGACTGAGCAAGACGGAATACAAGCCTTGCGGGTCGGTATGAATCATATCGGCAAAGCGGTCGACAAGCCCCTTCGCCTGCTCCGGCAGCGCTTCAAGCTTCGGCATAAGCCTTTCATCAAGCAAGGTGCTGGAGCGATGGTTCATGATGGCGCCGAGCACTGTCATGCCGAACGTCCCACCGATCGAGCGGAAAAACTGGCTCGAAGAGGTGACAACGCCAAGCTCTGATTTCGGGAAGCTTTCTTGCAAAGCGAGCGTCAAAATCGGCATGACCAAACCAGTGCCAAGCCCCAGAATAATCATATAGAACGTCGCCATCCATTTTGACGTATCGACATCCATCGTGCTAAGCAAGCCAAACGCCGCGGCCATAATGGCCATGCCAGCGATCAATTGCGTTTTCACCCCGATCCGGTACACCAAGCGGCCGCCAAGGATGCTGCCGATAATCATCGTGATCATCATCGGGGTCATAATCGTCCCGGATTGGGTGGCGCTCACGCCGATGATGCCTTGCATAAAAAACGGCACAAACATAATCGCGCCAAACATGCCCACGCTCATGAAAAAGCCGATCGCATTTAAGAGCGTAAACGCCCGGCTGCGAAACAGCCAAAGCGGGAGGATCGGCTCCTCCGCCCGTTTTTCCGCTAAGACAAACAAGACGAAAAAGACCGCCGCCGCCGCAAACAGCGAGAGGATTTGCCACGACCCCCACGGATATCGGTCGCCGCCAAACGTCAGCCCCAAAAGCAAGCTGACGACGCCCACGGTCAACGTCGCCATGCCGGCAAGGTCAAATTTGACTGGACCCTCGGCTTTATATTTGCTTAATCCCATCGCAATCAACACCGTCGCAACAATTCCCACCGGCAAGTTGATGTAAAACACCCAGCGCCAGTTCAAATGGTCGACGATAAAGCCGCCGATTTGCGGACCGAGCACAGAGGCGAGGCCGTACAAGCCGCCAAACACCCCTTGCCATTTCGCCCGCTCTTTGCCGGTGAACACATCCCCAATGACAATCATCGCCATCGGCATCATAATCCCGCCGCCTAGTCCTTGAATGCCGCGGTAAATGATGAGCTCAGTCATATCGTTCGCCATGCCGCACAGCGCCGATCCGGCCATAAAAATGACAAGCCCGCTCACATACACAAGCCGACGGCCCAATAAGTCGGCGAGCTTGCCAGCGATCGGCACAACAGTCGTTGACGTCAACATATATGCCGTCGTCAGCCACGTCATGACGCCGAGCCCGCCGAGTTCCCCGACAATGCGCGGCATCGCCGTGCCAACGATCGTTCCATCAAGCGCCGCAAACAACATCGCAATGATAAGTCCGGCGATGAGCATCGGGCGATGGCGGATCGTCGACGTTGACACCGTTAACGCTTTGTCCATGTTTCTCTCTCCCATCGATTCAATCGTTGATGATTTTCTATTTCTTCGCTGAGAGCGGTCAAGGCATCCGCCAGCGAAGGCGCCTGCTGATGCCGCAAATACAACAGCAGCGCTTCGACCATATAGGCTCGCGGCGGCTCGTCGCTCCCAAGCAATTCCTTCTCAAGCGCCGCCGCGGCCTCAAGCACATCGTTCGCCCGCTTCGGATCGAGCCCTTTGGCGGCCTCCCGGACGGCCGCAAACGCCGAAGCCAACCGCTCCCGGCGGCGCTCACGCTCGCGCTCTTCGAGTTCCATCCATGGCGCGAGCGCCTCCTCGGTCAACAACGGACGCTCGCCAGCCGCAAAGCTGGCGACAATGGCATCAATGCGGCGCATGAGAAAACGGGCCGCCTCGTCCGCATCAAACGCCTCCTCGCGAAAAAAGAAGTAAAACAAATATTGCCGGATCATGCCGTTCGTCATCATGGCGACATCATACACATACGGCTTCACCGCCTCCCCATACACCTCCGCCAAGCGCGCGCAATACCATAAAAAAAGGCGGCCGTGCTGGCGGAACATGTACCGCTCCACTTCCGGATTGACTTTCGGCAATTGCTCCGACATCATCATGCGCAAAAAGTCTTTGTATTCGCGAATATGGGAGAAATGGGCGGCGAGCTGTCGAGTGAACCGCTCTTTTTCCGTCCCTTCCCCGCCATCCGCCATGAAATCGGCCACCATTTTTTCACTGTAGTAGCGGAGCACCGCCAAGAGCAACTCTTCTTTCGAAGCGAAGTGGTGGTAAAACGCTCCTTTCGAAATGCCCCACGCCTCGACCAAATCTTGAATCGAGGTGGCGTGATATCCTTTTTCCGCAAACAGCTTCATCGCCGTTTCGATAAAGCGAACGCGCCGTTCATCCATGGCAGCGGCTCATCCCTTTCCCGTTCGCCGCTAGCCATTGCGGGTAAGACGCCAACAACGCGCGCGGCTTTACAAAATCGGCCCGCACACCGCGCTGCCGGAGCCATTCGACTAGTCTTCGAACATCGGCCATTGTCCTCGCCTCCATACGTTCTATGACCAAATAGTCAAGATTATTATAAACCACGATTATAAAATTATTCAACTAAAAAACAATATTTTTGACTAAACGGTCATTATTAAACCTATATCTGTCGAACGATTAGTCAAAAAAATAGCTGTCTATGGCTCTGTTGTTAAAAACCATAGACAGCCGTCCCTGCTATTTTCTTGCTTGGGCAGCGAGCGCCAAGGCGCCCGAGATGCCGGCGTTGTCGCCAAGGCCCGGAAGGACGATGTACTCATCAATGGTTTCGAGCACCGCCTCATGTTGAATGTAGCCATTCAGCAATTCCTGCACATGGCGGCGCACAAGCGGCAACACATGCGTCTGCTTCATGACGCCCCCACCGATGATCACCTTTTCCGGCGATAAAATGAGGATGTAGTTGGCGACCGCCTGTGCCAAATAAAACGCCTCAAGCTCCCACACTTCCGACTGGTCGGTCAGCTCCGCCCCCTTTTTCCCCCAGCGCCGCTCAATCGCGGGACCAGACGCCATGCCTTCCAAGCAGTCGCCATGGTACGGGCAAACGCCGGCGAACGCATCATCCGGATGGCGGCGGACCAAAATGTGGCCCATCTCCGGGTGAAGGAGCCCATGCAGCAAGCGGCCTTCGACGACCGCCCCAACGCCGATGCCGGTGCCGACCGTCATGTACAGGCAGCTGTCAAGCCCCCGCGCCGCCCCCCAGCGCTGTTCGCCAAGCGCGGCCGCGTTCACGTCGGTGTCAAAGCCGATTGGCACAGGAAAATGCTGCTTCATCGCGCCGACAAAATCGAAATTTGCCCACGCCTGTTTCGGCGTGCTCGTAATGTACCCGTACGTCGGGCTGTCCGGGCGCAAATCGATCGGGCCGAACGACCCGATCCCGATCGCCTCGATGCGGTGCGGGCGGAAAAAGTCGATGACGTGCGCCATCGTCTCTTCCGGCATCGTGGTGGGAAACACCGCCCGCTCATAGATGTTCCCATGTTCATCGCCGATGGCGCAGACAAATTTCGTCCCCCCCGCTTCAATGGCTCCGAGAATCATATGTGTCCCCTTCCTTCTCTATATTCGATTCCTTTTTTTATTTTAATGTTCTTTGCTTCGAAAAAACCAATGAAAAATGATTACGCTCGCCAATGGTTTTTAGCTGGAAAAGAAAAGGCGGTTTTACGAAGATTTTAACTTGAGAAGAGTCAATTTTGAATCCAGTGACATACTCCCACCACCTACGCTAACGCTTAGATGTGGGAGCTTCTCGGGTAATCCCAACTGATGATGGGAAGTTGACCGAGCGATCCCCGTGTGTCTCACGGTTCAACCATCACCTTTGTCTGCGCCTAACCGAAATTCATCTCCCACTTTCACTTCGTTTAGAAGTGGGAGACTTCTTTCGGAACGATGTTAAAGGAGTGCATCGGAAAAATGGATTCACTTTTTGCTTCATCAATGGCCGATTCTCGTGCCGATAAACCCGTGACAAATGACCACCACCGGCGCATCCCCACGATCAGCCGACACCGCTGGATCATGAATTGAAACCGCCAAACGTTCTTCTCCGCTCTCAATATACTGGAATCGAATCAATGGCTCTCTCCCCTTTCATCCGCCTCTAATTCATAGAAAATAAATATTAATAGTATGTTTTATGTTATCTTACCACGTTTTCGGAGAAAAGAACCCAACAGCCCGACGGCAATGCCAAGCGCCCTCCATCCCATACACACGCAGGTGAGAAGAAAGACGCGTTTTCGCTGAACGGCCATCATTCGCTTTCCCGCTTTGGATGTTGATGCTAAAACATAGCGTCACATCTCTCTTCAGTGAATGGAGCGGCTTATCCGAAAACGCACACAAAAAACATAGCACATTCTTTCAGAAAGAGAAGACGTTCTGAAAAAATGTGCAAAAAAAAAAAAAATGACCGTTTTGTGCTGAAATAAAAGGTGATCATTTACACCTCATAGGTACGATAAAAACTCGTCTCGGACAACTTTAACACATAGGTACGATAAAAACTGGTTATTGAATGACGCTGTGTAGTCTACTCCTTTTGTGTTTCAATCCCTCATAGGTACGATAAAAACGGACTAGGATCGTCAGCGCCGCGTCGACGTACGCTTGGGTTCCAATCCCTCATAGGTACGATAAAAACTATATTGCCAGTTGGTTACAGACCACTCGAAGATCGTTTCAATCCCTCATAGGTACGATAAAAACCTTCGCTTCCGATATATTCCCAATCCAATGCCAAAAAGTTTCAATCCCTCATAGGTACGATAAAAACGTTAGCTGAAGGTCTCGAACCAGAAACGATGACATTGTTTCAATCCCTCATAGGTACGATAAAAACAAAACAGTAGGAGGAGTAGTATACGGCTTTTTAAAAGTTTCAATCCCTCATAGGTACGATAAAAACTTGTTCCGAAACATCGCCTTTGACGGGCTGACAGGTTTCAATCCCTCATAGGTACGATAAAAACTTCGCCTCATTTTTCAATAAGTTTCATACATCAAAGTTTCAATCCCTCATAGGTACGATAAAAACTTGTTCCGAAACATCGCCTTTGACGGGCTGACAGGTTTCAATCCCTCATAGGTACGATAAAAACAAGCTTTGAAATCAAAGGCTTCAAATATCAAGGATGTTTCAATCCCTCATAGGTACGATAAAAACGGCCGCGCCGCTGGATTTTTAGTATTGAAATCGAAGTTTCAATCCCTCATAGGTACGATAAAAACGGGCGTGGATTGGGAATATATCGGAAGCGAAATCGATGTTTCAATCCCTCATAGGTACGATAAAAACTAAGACCAAAAATCGAGAGCGATATCTTTCGCTTTGTGTTTCAATCCCTCATAGGTACGATAAAAACTTTTGCATCTGCTTGTAAATCCGTAACATCTTCAACGTTTCAATCCCTCATAGGTACGATAAAAACCAACAGTGATATAGCACCGGCCGCCGCCATGATCAGTTTCAATCCCTCATAGGTACGATAAAAACTCCCCCCATTTGTGCAAAACGTGACGATTTACCCGCGTTTCAATCCCTCATAGGTACGATAAAAACATGTCGAAGCCCTATTGGCTCCAATCCGAATCAAACACGTTTCAATCCCTCATAGGTACGATAAAAACGACTTCACAAGCAATGAAACGGTAGCAATTGTCCAGGTTTCAATCCCTCATAGGTACGATAAAAACGGAAAGTCATACAAGGAACTTGGTAATTGTTGGAAAGTTTCAATCCCTCATAGGTACGATAAAAACGTCGACATTTTATCGTATTCTTGAGAAGGCATTTTAGTTTCAATCCCTCATAGGTACGATAAAAACGAATCATTTGCCACTATCTCCTTTAATTATCGAAGTTTCAATCCCTCATAGGTACGATAAAAACCCCTTTACAAACAAACACCTGAACTGACACGTTTACGTTTCAATCCCTCATAGGTACGATAAAAACTCTTCCCAAGAAAAGCCGAGAATTTTGCCAAGACCAAGTTTCAATCCCTCATAGGTACGATAAAAACCAATTTTAGCATCTGTAATCGTAGCATCTGCAATTTTGTTTCAATCCCTCATAGGTACGATAAAAACGGGAAAGATACAGCGCCGGACGCCGTGCCGCTTGTGTTTCAATCCCTCATAGGTACGATAAAAACCCCCAAACAATGCGCGCAATATCAAGCTTTCCCTTTAGGGGCATCTTCAGAATACAACGTTTTAAAAATTCTGTCAATACTGTTCGTCCGTGATGTCTGTAAGCTTTAGGCGCATAAAAAGATTGTCGTCGATCCCCTAGGTTTTTTGCACGATTGGGGGTCGACGACAATAGGCAAGGGAAGCTTGGCTTGTCTTACGCGCTGTGGAAATGATTCGTCCAATCCCACTCTTTCCACGCTTCCAACCAACAGACGCTGCCTCGCTTCGGCAAGTTCGAGGCGGACGAGCATGCGCAAAAATTCCTTTTTCACTTCAACCTTCTCGCTTTCATTACCCCTTCACCGAACCGGCAAGCAAGCCGCGGACAAAATATTTGCCGAGGAAGATGTATACGAGCAATGTCGGCAGCGCAGCGAGCAAGGCGCCTGCCATTTGCACGTTCCATTGCACGATTTGGCTGCCGGATAAGTTTTGCAGGGCGACCATGATCGGCTGTTTGTCCGATGTCGTGATCGTCACCGCGAACAAAAACTCGTTCCAAATGTTTGTAAACTGCCAAATGGCGACGACGACAAAGCCGGTGATCGACAGCGGCAGCATAATATAACGAAAAATGCGGACAAACCCAGCGCCGTCGATTTTCGCTGATTCGATCATCTCATCCGGTATCGCGGCGTAAAAATTGCGGAACATGAGCGTCGTAATCGGAATGCCGTAGACGACATGGACGAACACGAGCCCCGGGATCGTGTTGTACAGCCCGATTTCACGCAAAAACTGGATGAGCGGAATAAGAATGCTTTGATACGGGATGAACATGCCGAACAAAATAAGCGTAAAGAGCGTATCCGCTCCTTTAAACTTCCATTTCGACAGCACGTAGCCGTTGAGCGCCCCAAGCAGCGCGGATAACAACGTCGCTGGCACGACGAGCAAAATCGAATTCCAAAAGTTCGGGGCAAGCTTGTCAAACGCCGTCGCGTAGCTGCTCCAGTCAATCGTTGACGGCAGCTTCCACATGTCGGCCAATGTCACTTCATCGAGCGGCTTCAAGCTCGTTGCGATCATGACATACACCGGCAACAGGAAAAACACGCTCATGGCGAGGGCCAATAAATACAAAAACGGCCGCGCCCACACGGATCTCGCCATCACGATCCCCCCTTGCGGCTTGAGATGAGATACGGAACGATAAAGATGGCGACCGACAGCAGCATCACGATCGCGATCGCCGCGCCGTTCGCATAATAGTTGCCGCGGAACGTCGTTTCAAACATGTACACTCCCGGCACATCGGTGACAAAGTTCGCTCCCGGCCCGGTCATGGCGTAAATCAAGTCGAAAATTTTCAGCGAAATATGGGCCATGATGATGATGACGCTCACAGTAATCGGCCGCAACAGCGGCAAAATGATTTTCCAATACAATTGAAACTCGGTCGCTCCGTCCATCCGCGCCGCTTCCCGCACTTCATCCGGAATGGCGCGCAGGCCGGCGAGATACATCGCAACCGCAAATCCCGTCATTTGCCAGACGGCGGCAACCACGACGGCAATGATGGCCACCGGGATGCCGAATTCAATTTTGCCCCAATGAAATCCGCCGAGAATTGTGGTGTCGGTATACCATTTGGAGTCCAAGCCGAGCGGCTTTAAAAACAAGTTGACGCCGGTTGACGGGTTGAACAGCCATTGCCACACGACCCCGGTGACGACAAATGACAAGGCCATCGGGAAGAAGAAAATGTTGCGGAACAGCGACTCGCCGCGCAGCTTTTGATCAAGCAAAATGGCAAGCAACTGTCCGAGCACAATGACAGCGGCGATAAACAACACCGTAAACACAAGCGTATTGCGCAAATCGGCTTGGAAGCGGAAATCATGAAACAAATACAAATAGTTTTTCAACCCGGCAAACGACCAATCCGGCACGAGCGAATTCCAGTTGCTCAAGGACACATACCCTGTCCAAGCGATAAACCCGTAGACAAACAAGAAAATCAGAATGACCGATGGCGCTAAAAACGCTGCTGCCAGCCAATGGTCGGCCGTCCATTTTCGCTTTTTCCGGACGGCTGGAACAGCCGCTGTCTTCTCGGCCGGCGTGATGTTGACCGTTTCCACTAGGATCCCTCCTCATGATGACGAAAAGGGGAAGAGAATGGCTCCCGTCCCCTTTTCCTGATTATTTCTTCAGTTCTGTTGCGGCCGATGCCAACGTGTCGATGAACGTTTTCACATCTTTTTGCGTCACGAAAATGTTGACGGCCTGATTGACCTTCGTGACAAAGCCTTCCGGCGCTGCTGAACCGTGCGCTAAGCTTGGCGCCAGCTCCGCCGTTTTGAAATCTTGCATCGTTTGTTTGCCGTATTCATCGTACTTGGACGGATCGGCGTCGATGCGGGCCGGGATGGAGCCTTTCAGCGGATTGAACGCATCTTGTCCTTCCACCGAACCAAGCACCGCTAAAAATTTCTTCACATCGTCCGGGTTTTTCACGCCTTTCGGCAGGCCGAACGTATCGGTGATGACCATAAACTTGCCTTCCGTATTCGGCACCGGCACATAGCCGAAGTCTTCGTTCACCTTCAATTTCAAATCGTTGACAAAATAGCCTTTCACCCAGTCTCCCATCACGTACATGGCCGCTTTTCCTTCGGCAACGAGCTGGGCGGCGTCTTGCCAGTTGCGAGAGCTATGGTCTTCGTTAATATAGTTGAGCATTTTCTTAAACGTCTCAACGGCTTGTTTCACTTGTGGATCGTTAAACGACAATTCGCCCGTCCAAAGCTTCTTGTAGTTTTCCGTTCCGAGCGTGCCAAGCAGCACGTTTTCAAACAAGTGCGTTGCGGCCCACGGCTCTTTGTCGCCCAAGGCGAGCGGCGTGATGCCTTTCGCTTTCAGTTTGTCCGCCACTTGGAAAAACTCGTCGAACGTTTTCGGCGGCTGTAGTCCGTTGTCAGCAAAGATTTTTTTGTTGTACCACAGCACGTTGCCGCGGTGAATGTTGACGGGCACGGAGTAAATGTTGCCGTCTTTGCTTACCATATCGATGAGCGCTTTCGGGAATTTGTCCATCCAGCCTTCTTTTTCATATAAATCGTTCAGCGGCTCCATTTTGCCGGCGGCCACCCAACCTTCATTGAGTTCTGCTCCGCCGTGCACTTGGAACGTCGATGGCGGATCGTTCCCTTGCATGCGGCTCGCTAAGACCGCCTTGGCGTTCGTCCCCGCCCCGCCAGCGACCGCTGCGTTTTCGACTTCAATATCCGGATATTTTTCTTGGAACAGTTTGATGAGCGCTTTTAAGCCGTCTTCCTCACCGGCTCCGGTCCACCAGCTGAAAATCTCGAGCTTCTCTCCCGCTTTTTGGCTGCCTTGTTTGGCGTTATCGGATGAAGAGTTCGAGCTGCTGCAGCCCGAAAGCGCCATCCCAATTCCAAGCGCAAGCGCGAGCCATGCGGATGCTTTCTTTCTCATGATTCTCCCCCTTTGCTCTTTTTCTGAAACCCCTTTCAATGTTGAGTGTACCATGCGCCGCTCATCAAACTGCGGCTTGATTTCTTCACTTTTTTGCGTTTTTCTTCACTTTTTTGTTTTCCGTTCTCCTGTCGGGCAAACGAAAGGCTCTCTGGTACCAGCTAGCGGCCATTTCGCTTCAATGGCGCGAAAGAAGCCCGTCTCCCCATCAGGGGGCGGGCTTCGTTTCGGGCGCCGGAAGAGGGCGGGGCAACCCGCTTCGTTTGCGGGACTTGCCCGTTCTCCTTTTGACTCGCCATCCACCTTCCTTGTTGGAGACAGCACTCCCCTTGTCAGCGCGCCTGTACTTTTTTCCGGTATTCGCTCGGCGACAGGCCGGTCTGCTTTTTAAAGACGCGGCTGAAATAGTTTGGGTCGTTGTAGCCGACGAGAAAACAAATTTCTTTTAAGCTTTGATCAGTCTCAGCCAGCGCTTCTTTCGCCCGCTCGATGCGCACGTTCGTCACGTAGTCGATAAAGGTGATGCCAAAATGCTCTTTGAACAGTTTGCTGAAGTAGTACGGACTGATGCCCGCTTGTTCAGCCACTTCCTCAAGCGTCAGCGGTTCGGCGTAATGACGGTCAATGTAGTCTTTCGCCTTGCCGAGTTTGCCATACGCTTGCTGCTGGCGCCAAACCTCGAGATCAGCGGCGATGCGGTCCAGTTCATCAAGCGCCGCCCGCTTCAATTCTGCCGCCGACCGGCAGGAAGCAAAGGAAGCGAGCCGCTCGTAACGAATGCCCAGCTCTGATAGAAGACGCCCGAGCCACACAAAGGTCTCTTCCGCTTTGCGACCAGCGGCCGGCAGTGAATGAGAAGAGGCCAGTTCCTCTATATACGTCAGACAGATCAGCCGGGCCTGCTCGATGTCGCCAAGGCGCAGCGCTTCAAACAGCTGTTTATCCCGTTCCGCTTCCCCGCCGGCGCGCGTCGCTTCCGCCGGCAGAAACCCCACTTGTGCTTTTTGCCGTTCGGCGTAATAATGTGCAGCCGACAGCGCCTCATAGTACGAGGAACGAAGTTGGTCAAGGCGCGAAAACGGGGAGCCGAGCCCGATATACAGCGCAGCGCCGTACCGGGCCGAAAACTGCCGCGCCAAATCGAGCGCCAATGCCTGGATGACGGGCTTCCAGGCCGGATCGCCATCGTTTGGGCTGCGGAAAAACAAGACCGGCAGGCGCCGGTTCGCCATCCGCCCGATCAGATAGCGCGTTGGCGCCTGCCCGCTGAGCTGCTTGTCCAGCCATGATTTCCATTCGTCAGCCACCCCTGCATCCGGGAACTGAATGACGAGGAACATCCCCGACGCAATCGAAAACGGCAGCAGCTCCTTCCACCGCTCCCACTCATCAGCCGATACGTCTTCTGTCATGAGGACGGACAGCCATTCGCTTTCCACAAGCGTCTGCAACCGGCGAATCTGCTCCTGCAGCTGGCGGCTGCTCTCCTCGTGTTGCCGCTTGGCCGCCACTTCTTGGCTGACCCGTTCCAAAGCCGAAATGACCTCCTCCTTCCGGCTCGGTTTCAATAAATATTCCTTGACGCCAAACCGCATCGCTTGTTTCGCATAGTCGAACAAATCAAACGCCGACACAATAATGAACTCCAGATCGAGGCCGTCTTGGCGAATCGCTTCGATCGCTTGCAGCCCGTCAAGGCCGGGCATTTTGATGTCAATGAGCATCACATCCGGACAATATTGCTTGGCAATGTCAATGGCCTCGCGCCCGTTGGCGCCCTCGGCGACCACCTCGATGTCCGGAAGGTGGTCGTTGATCATTTTGCGCAACGCTTTGCGCTCCAACGCCTCATCATCGACGATCGCCACTTTCACCGTTCATCCCCCCCTTGCCATCTTGGCAGCCATAACCGCACCGTCGTTCCTTTTCCTGGTGCAGACTCGATTTCGGCCACATCCATCACTCCGTAAAACAGCTGCAGCCGGCGAATGACATTGCGCAAGCCGATGCCGGTCGAATGGCCGCGCCCTTGTTCGCGGCGCGCCGGCGGTTCTTCGCCGCGGATCAACGCGTCAAGCTCCGCTTTCACCTGCTCATCCATGCCCACGCCATTGTCGCGCACTTCCACAACGACCCGCTCGTTTTCGACGAAAACGGACACGGCCAGCTCGGCTCCCTGCTCGTACGTCTCAATGCCATGGATGAACGCATTTTCAATCAGCGGCTGCAACGTGAGCGGCGGAAGCGGTTGATCGAGGCAAGATGGTTCCGCCTCTAACGAAAACTTGATCCGATCAAAAAACCGCGTCTGCTGGATGAAGAAATATTCACGGGCGATGCGCACCTCATCGGCAAGCGTCACCGTCCGCTGCAAATCGCCCAAGTTGTAGCGCAAAATGGCCGCCACCGCTTCAATCAGCCGCGACGTTTGCTGGGCGTCCTCCAAGTACGCCATCTTCGCGACCGTGTTCAGCGTATTGAACAAAAAATGCGGATTGATTTGGCTTTGCAAGCTTTTCAGCTCAAACTCTTTGACGAGCCGGTCAAGTTCGGCTTTTTGCTTCATTTCTGCAATCAATTGCTTTAAATTGCGGCGCATGTCATTAAACGTAATCGTCAACAGCCGCAGCTCATCGTTGGTCATCGGCTCAATGTCCGGCCCGTCCAGCCGCCCGTCAGCGATGGATCGGGCAGCGCGCGAGAGAAGAATGATCGGCTTCGTCAAGTGGCCGGAAAAGAACGCCGCCAGCAAGACGCCAAGCAGCAAGGTTGTGACAAACAATCCCATTCCCATATAGCGGAAATAGCGGTTGCGCCGCTCCACTTCATCGTACCGCCGTTGGTAGGCCGTCAGCTCATCGTCAATCAAGTTTAACGTTTCCTCTTGCAAAAAGGACGCAATGTTCATCGTTTCATGCAAGTGGGACGAGTACAAGCCAATATTTCCAGCTTGAAAATGATAGACCGTCAGCGCCGCCTCCTCCAGCAAACTTTCAATCATATGCTCATAGTTTTCCGCCGCCAGCCGGTCGGACAGCACTGGCAAGATGGCGCCGAGCTGCCGGCGGTGCTGTTGCAGCCAGCGGTATTCTTGCTCATACGCGCGCGCATATCGCCCCTCTTTTTCGGACACATACGCGTTCAACTGCTCGGTCAACCGATTCGTCCTTTGCGAAATTTCATTCAGCAGCAACAATCGGCGCATCCGTTGATCATAATCGCTCATCATCTCTTCGCTCGTCTGGTATAAAAGAAACACCGCTCCGTTGAGCAAAAGCAAAAAAACGGTAAAACAAAGCAGCATCTTCGTCCGAATGTTCATCTTCATTCCACCCCGCTGTCACCGGCGCTTTGTCGCCTGCGTCGCTCTAAAAGTCAGGTGATTTAATCGGAAACCCGGTTAAACAGGGGAATTTCTGAAACGGAGAAACCTTTATGAAACCGGTCTTTGATGTTCAAGGGAATCATTGTTTTTCACCGGCCTTCTAACGCTTCAAGCCGAACGTGTCCGAACGCCAAGGACAGCCATCTCTCATGGTATGTCCCCATCGCTTTGGCGGCACGTCCACCCTTCTTCGCTTTCAGCCCCTGTCCTACGGGGGACACGGCAGCCGCCTTTATGGCGTCTTGACCTCATAATTGCGCGCCGGGCGCAGCGGCAAGTCTTTTTTCCGAATGACTTTCGTCTCCGTATTCGTCACCGCCGGCACGTCTCTCCCGGCAACGATCTCGGCCATCATGTTCACGGCTCGATATCCCATCTCATACGGCTCCTGCACGACCGTCGCCGCGATCGTCCCCTTTTGCAAGTACCGGATCGTCTCCGGCAGCGTATCAAACCCGATAATATACGTTTGACGCTCCCGGTGGAACTGCTCGACCACCTTGGCGATGCCGATCGCATCAAGCGCGCTCGTGCCGTAAAACGCATTTACATCCGGGTGTTTTTTCAAAATCGTATACGCCTTTTCCGCGGCTTGCACACGCGTAATGTGCGACTCTTCAATGGCGACGATGCGGATGCCTTTTTCCTGTCTCACCGCATCTTCAAATCCGCGCACTCGCAACTGTTGGTGCGCCGCCGTCAAACTGCCGGTAATAATCGCGACCGTCGCCTTGCCCTTCGTATCCTCGGCTAGCGCCCGTCCCGCGAGAAAACCGGCATAATAATTATCCGTTCCCACATAGGCGACACGTCGGCTCGTCGGGGCATCGGTATCGATCGTCACCACGGGAATATTCTTGTCCGCGATTTCGTTAATCACCGGGACAAATTCCGCTTCCGTCAACCCTTGTGTGATGATCCCATCTACTTTCGCTGCCGCCGCTTTTTTTAAAATGCGCAAATGTTCATCAATATTCGCCTGCCGCGGCCCGATATACTCGAGGTCAATCCCTAGCTCTTTCGCCGCCGCTTTCGCTCCTTTTTCCACGAGCCGCCAGTAATCATTATCGAGTTCCTCCGGCACAAGCACGAAATGGTATGCCTCTTTTGCTTTTGCCGGAACCCGCTCCTTCTCTGACTCCGGATACGCATACACGTTCCAAGCGCAATAGGCGGTGAAGGAAGCGCTTGCAAGCAGCGCGGCGATGCCGCCGCCGTAAAACAGCCGTTTCCACCAATCGCGCATCTTGATCCCTCCTACCGCCATTGTACATGAATGTCGGGGCGCTAGCCTAGACAAAAGAAAATGGATGCCGTTTCTCTCCCTCCTTCCCGCCTGAAGCGCCGCACATCGTTCTCCTCTGCTTCTCGATGGCAGCAAAAGCTGTATAGATGCAACGAAGAAGTTTAACATATCCTTGACGGAAAAGCGGTTTGTCCATTTTCGACTGTCGAAGGCAAGCCACAGGCTTGCCCCGTCGCGCCAAAGCGTGACGGAAGACCGAACGACCACCTGCTTCACAGGCCCATATATGGGTCTGGAAGCGGCGTTGTTCGGTCGCCCGACAGTCGATAAAAGCTGCAAATGGTAAAACTTCAAATTGCATCTATATGAAATACAAATAGGGATCAGTCCGGCCGGCATCATCCGGCATGCGGCGATGGCCATACCCATCATCAAGCGCAGAGCGAGCAAAAAAACGCCGTTCCGAAACAGGCTCGCTACATCGGAACGGCGTCTCCTCCATCTTTTTACTCTTTCAGCTTTTCCACCGCCTCGGCTGGCAGCCCAGTTAGTTCACAGATCGTTGGCACATCATATCCTTTCGCCAACATCCGCTTAGCCACGTCCTTTTTCCCTTTTTCCATTCCCCGCCGCTCGTATGAGATCAGGAGATCGTTCACTTTTTTCGCTTCCTTCGCCTCCATTTCGTTCACCTCGTTTCGCAATTGGATTTCCTCTTGTTCGGACAGCGTCAAATACGTCTCGAAAAACCGAAACAACAGCCGCTGCCTCGCCTCGTCAAGCTCCAGGCGGACGAGCAGGCGCAAAAATTCTTTTTTCACTTCGACCTTTTCGCTTTCATTATACCCCATTTTGCTTAACAAGGCGGCGGCAACCGGGTTGTCGTGGCGAATGTACTCGCGCCATGGCAGTTTGCGAAGTTCAACAGTAAGAAAGCGGAAATCGACAACGGTTAGGAACGGAAACTTGATAGTGAACGAGGACGGTTCATCGCGGTGTTCATCATAGCTGAAGATGGCAATGGGAAGAATGCGGCGGCGGTATTTTTGAAACAAACGGCTGACATAAATGAACATGCGCTCGGGAAACGTCTGCTGCGTGTAGC
Organism: Geobacillus jurassicus NBRC 107829; assembly: GCF_001544315.1. Taxonomy (GTDB): domain Bacteria; phylum Bacillota; class Bacilli; order Bacillales; family Anoxybacillaceae; genus Geobacillus; species Geobacillus jurassicus. Next base: position 19,019 of record NZ_BCQG01000028.1, on the reverse strand, counting down.
TTTGGTGTTCGATATGGACGATGATCACCCCGTCTTCCCCCTTCAACTTCGTTTCGACCAATAGATCCACGCGGTGTTTTTCGCCGATTGCTACATCCGTAAACACCTCTTCTGACAAAAAGGACCCGTTTTTCCCAATTTACGGCCATTATTTCCACAACTGTGCCGTCATCGCCTTATCGGTGTCTGGAGAAACATCTTACACGCTCGCCCAAGTGCACCGATTCAAGGAAAACGGCAGCACGATCATCAGCATCACGAACCGGAAGCAGTGCACGCTCGCGAACATCTCGGACTACAACTTGACGTATTATGCGACAGCCGAGCGAATCGGACAGACCGATGTAACGACCCAGCTTCCGGTCGTCTATTTGCTTGAGCGGTTAGCGAAAGAAATGTATCGGCTGCTGGGGCGGACGGAAGACGGAAACGATCGGAAAGGACGGTAGCCCAACCGTTTGAGCCCAGCTCCGCTGATCGCGGCAACACCATCACCTTGCTGTTGCCCCATCTACTATTACTAAACCGCGCCTGATGGCAAAAGTAAAGGAGATGGCGTCCTGTTGTAACAAAAGGAAAACGAAAAACAATTGTTTCTATGTTGTAACACTGTGTTACACGGATTTCTCCTTGGCACCGCCCGCCGATCAACAGAAAAATCCCCGCCAACAGGCAGGGATGCAGAGCGATCCGCTATGATCAAAAAATTTTCCCCGGATTGAGAATGCCGTTCGGGTCAAACAGCTGTTTCAACCGTTTCATCCAAACGACGGCGTCTCCTTTTTCTTCGCGCAAAAACGCCCGCTTGCCGATGCCGATGCCGTGCTCTCCCGTGCACGTGCCGCCGCGCGATAAGGCATAGCGGACGATATGGGTATGCACCTGTTCGATCCGCGCCATCTCCTCCGCATCGTTCGGGTCAAAGGCAAGCACCGTATGGTAGTTGCCGTCGCCGACATGGCCGAAAATGGCGGCAATCATATTCTGCTCGTCAACGAGCCGGCGCGTATCGGCGATCGCCCCTGGCAGTTCTGACAGGGGGACGCACACATCGGTCGACAGCATCGCCTTGCCTGGATACGCCGCTTGAATGGCGAACGCCGCATGATGGCGCGCTTCCCATAGCTTCGCGCGGGCGAGCGAGTCGGTTTCAACCGTGAATGAAACAGCACCCTCCGCTTCACACAATTCGTTGACAAGCTCTGTTCCGTCCTCGACGCTTGATGGGCTGCCGCTCAGTTCAATAAACAACGTCGGCTTCACCGGATAATCGGTTTTTTTGTACGCATTGACCGCTGCGATCGTCGCTTCGTCAACGAGCTCGATTTTCCCTGGGCCGACGCCGGCCTTCAACACCGCAAACGCTGCTTGCGCCGCCGCCTCAAGCGATGGAAAGCACACTTTGATAGCGTTCGTCGCTTCCGGAATGCCGTGCAGGCGGACGATGAGGCGGGTGAACACGCCAAGCGTCCCTTCCGATCCGACGAACAAGCCGGTCAAGTCATATCCGGCCGACGATTTCACCGCCAAGCTGCCCGTCTGCATGACTGAACCGTCAGCGAGCACCACCTCTAATCCGAGCACTTGATCGCGCATGACGCCGTATTTCACGCAGTTCGTGCCGCTCGCATTCGTCGCCGCCATGCCGCCGATCGTCGCGTCCGCCCCCGGATCGACCGGAAAAAACAACCCATATCGCTTCAGCGCCTCATTCAGTTGCAACCGCGTCACTCCCGGCTCGACGATGGCGAGAAAATCGTCCGGGCGAATATCGATGATACGGTTCATGAGCGTCAAATCCAAGCTGATGCCGCCCGCAACCGGAATGACATGCCCTTCCAAGCTCGTGCCGGCGCCAAACGGCGTAACGGGAATGCGGTGTTCGTTGGCAAACGCCATCACCCGGCTCACTTCCTCTGCTGTCTTCGGAAAGACGACGACATCAGGCGCATGCGGCGCATGGTAGGCGATGCCTTTGCTATGGTGTTCAAGCACCGTTTCGTTGACGCTCACCCGCTCGCGGTCGCCGATCAACGCAAGCAATGATTCATATAGATTCATCGTTCTCCCCCTCACCCGATCGGATCAAGCGGCGCGATCCGCCCATGCGCCGCCCGGTCTTGCAGTTACGTTCGTACAAACGCACCCTTTTTTCCCTAACCAACGTTTTCTCTTTACGCCGCAATGTCTGTTTTCATTCTCCGCCTTCCAGCAAGAGATGGCGATGGCGTGGAACAGCCGCAAACGCTGTGTCGCCACTCGATCCGCCCAGCCTCTCCTGTTTTCTTCAAACGAAAGGGAGCGAAGGGAGTCAAACAGCCGCTCTTCACCGTCCCTTCTAGTATCGCATCAACGTTTCGATCCCTTCCGCAATGCGGGCGGGATTCGGCAGCCAGTCATCCTCGACCGACGGCACGGGGTATGGCGTGTCGTAACCGGCGATGCGCACGATCGGGGCCGAGAGAGAGAATAGCGCCCGCTCGCTGATCAGCGCCGCCACTTCGGCGCCAAACCCGCCTGTTTTCACCGCCTCATGGACGATCATGACTCGCCCCGTTTTTTCCACCGAGGCGATGATCGTGTCGATATCAAGCGGCTGCAGGCAGCGAAGATCAATCACCTCCGCATCGACCCCTTTCGCCTGCATCTCGGCGGCGATGTTGGCGACAAGCGGCACGGTCGGCCCCCACGCAATGATCGTCACATCTTCTCCTTCTTTGACGACCCGCGCTTGGCCGAGCGGAATCGTGTACGGTTCTTCCGGCACCTCCATGCGAAACGCCCGATACAGCTTCATCGGCTCCAGAAACAGAACCGGGTCTTCGTCGCGAATGGCGGAAATCAATAGCCCTTTCGCATCGTACGGATTGGACGGCATGACCACTTTTAAGCCCGGGGAATGGGTAAACAGCGCCTCGAGCGCATCCGAATGCAATTCGGGCGTCCGCACCCCGCCGCCGTACGGGCTGCGCACAACGATGGGGCATGCAAACCGTCCGGCGGAGCGGAAGCGGATGCGTGCCGCCTGGGCCGCAAGCTGGTCCATCGCCTGGTACACAAACCCAAGAAACTGAATTTCGGCAATCGGCCGCATTCCGTTGATCGCCAAACCGATTGACGTGCCGATAATGCCCGATTCCGCAAGCGGCGTATCAAACACACGCTGGTCGCCAAATTGCTCAAGCAACCCGTCCGTCGCCCGGAAGACGCCGCCGTTTTCGCCGACATCTTCGCCAAGCACGATGACGCGCGGATCGCGCTCCATCTCCTGGCGCATCGCTTCATTGATCGCTTCAATCATCGTCAGCTCGGCCATTTATCTCACCCCGCTCCGTTGTTTGCGCCGCATCACTTCTTCTTTTTGCTCGGCAAGCAATGTTGGCGCCTCGCTGTACACGTAATCGAATACATCGACAATCGAACCGGCCTTGCTGGCGATGGCCGCCTCGTACGCCGCCGTCACTTCGTCATTCACTTGGGCGACAAGCGCTTCTTCTTGCACTTCCGTCCATAATCCGCGCCGTTCCAAAAGCACTCGCAGACGGTGAAGCGGATCTTTCGTCCGCCATGTTTCAACCTCTTCCGGCCGGCGGTATTTCGTCGGGTCGTCCGCCGTCGTGTGCGGCCCAAGCCGATAGGTGAGCGCCTCGATCAACATGGGACCCTCGCCGCGGCGGGCGGCTTCGACCGCCTGTTTCATCGTTTCATACACCGCCAGCACATCGTTGCCGTCAACGAGCACCCCTTTCATTCCGTAAGCGAGCGCTTTTTGCGCGATCGTCCGGCTTGCCGTCTGTTTCCGGTACGGGACGCTAATGGCGTACTGGTTGTTTTGGCAGAAAAAGATGACCGGCACGTTGTACACCGCGGCAAAATTCATCGCTTCATGAAAATCGCCCTCTGACGTCGCGCCATCGCCAAAATAAGCAACCGATACTTGCGATTCGCCTTTCAATTTCGACGCCCACGCGCAGCCGACCGCGTGAAGCGTCTGCGCCGCGATAATGATTTGTGTCGGGAAAATGTTCAATCCTTCCGGCATCCGTTTCCCCGACAAGCGGCCCTGCACGTAGTGGAAAAACTGCTCAAGCGGCATGCCGTGCATCAAGCAGACCGCCACTTCGCGGTAGCTCGGGAAAATCCAGTCGTCTTTTCGAAGCGCAAGGGCGCTGCCAATTTGCGCCGCCTCTTGACCGCTAAACGGGGCATACGTCCCGATCCGCCCTTGCCGCTGCATGCGAAGCAGCCGCTCATCAATGACGCGCGCCCGCCGCATTTCCCGATAGGCACGAAGCAGCCACTCATCGGAAAAGGCCGCCAACTTCTTCTCGTCGCCGTTTCCGTTTTCATCGAGAATTTGCACGATCTCGACCGGCAATTTGTCCGGGTCAAACATGGGTTTCCCTCCTCATCGTTTTTTCCATCACGGCCCAGCTGCTTCTCTTTGGCGCTCGCTCTCTTCCAACACGAAGACATGGCCTCCTAACCGCCCGCCGGTCACCGCACGTCCAACAACAGCACTTCCGGATTTTCCAAATAGTGCGCCACCGTCCGCATAAACCGCCCGGCCGGCTCGCCGTCAATGACGCGGTGGTCAAAGGTGAGCGACATCCCCATCATATCGCGGATGACGATTTCATCCTCCACAACGACCGGGCGCCGTTTGATGGCATGCACCCCTAAAATCGCCACTTCCGGGTAGTTGATGATCGGCGTCGCAAACCAGCCGCCGCCCGCGCCGGTGCTCGTGATCGTAAACGTGCTTCCTTGCAGCTCCTCAAGGCGAAGCGCCTGGCGGTGCGCTTTTTCTGACAGTTCGGCGATTTCGATGGCGAGCTCGCGGATCGATTTTTGATCGGCGTCACGGATGACGGGGACGACGAGCCCAGCTTTCGTCGCCGTCGCGATGCCGATGTGATAGCGCTTTTTCAGCACGATTTCATTCGTCTCTTCATCGAGCGAAGCGTTAAACATCGGATATTCCTTCAGCGCCCTTGTCACCGCTTTGATGACAAACGGCAAATACGTCAGCTTGATCTGCTCTTTGGCCAGCTCGTTGGCAAGGCTCTTGCGAATCTCAACGAGCTTCGTCACATCGACTTCGTCCATGCCGGTCACGTGCGGCGCCGTGTATGCCGATTTCACCATTTTTTCGGCGATCTTTTTGCGCAAGCCGCGAAGCGGGATGCGCTCTTCTTCTTCGAACACCGCATCCAAGCTCGCGATGGACGTCCATGCGGCTATACTCGCCTGCCGCCCTCCGGCCGCGCTGCCGGTCGACAGGACGTCTCCCTTCGCTTCGCTCCTTGCCGCCACCGCCGCGGCCGCTTCCCGCTCCCTGACATACCGCTCCAAGTCGGCGAGCGTCACCCGGCCGCCTTCGCCCGTTCCTTCCACCTCATCGATCGGAACGCCCAACTCCCGCGCCCGCTTGCGCACGGACGGCGCGGCGATCGCCCGCTTGCGCGCCGCCGCTGGACGCGGGGCTTCTCCACACGCGACAGGCGCAGGCTCCCGAACTGAATTGTCGGTCGACGCTGCTTCCCCCGCGACCGCCGCCTCGGTTTCCACCACAATCAACGGCTCCCCAACCTTGACCGTCGCTCCTTCCGGCCCGGCGAGCGCCACGACTTTCCCAGCGACCGGCGTCGTCATTTCGACCATCGCCTTATCCGTTTGAATTTCGGCGATCGGCTGGTCGGCTTTGACCACATCCCCTTCGCGAATGAGCCAGCGGATGATTTCCGCTTCATGCAGCCCTTCGCCGATGTCGGGCAATTTAAATTCGTAGATCATGTGATATCCCCTTCCCCTTGTATTCTCATGTATGGATGAACGCCTTGAACGATGCCTGCGTTGATGGTGCCAAATGGGAGACAACAGAGGTGAAGCGCTTACAAAAGCGCATTTTTTATAAAAACAAATGAATATTCTAAATTTTTTAATCTACAAATTTTATGATAGTATACATATCATCTCACTGTCAACTCGACGGAAGCCAAACTTGTTTCATTCTTTTCGACAATCATCGGCGGTCATCGACATTATTGCAAAATAACAAAAGATCACTAAGGAGGAAATGGACATGCGTATTGCCCGCATTCATCACATGGCCATCATTTGTTCAGACTATGAACGGTCGAAATGGTTTTACACCGAAGAAGGTTGCGAAATATGAGTTCCATCTTCTTTGCCTATATGCATCTATAAAAAACCACCCCATACGGGATGGCCAGAACATTCGAAATATTTCATTCAAATGATCGCTCACTATAGACGTCTTTTAAAAAAACCAACTAACTTCATAGTCGACCAGACAATAACAAACACCACAACATAGATCGTTATAAAAATAACGACGCCTTTCAAAAAAAGAAGGGAAATGCCTTTCCATCCTTCTTTAAACCAACTTATACACAAAAGACACACAAGAAATGCAAAGAATGCAATGTAATTTTTTTTCATAGCCACTTCCTCTTTAGCTCTCCACCAAAAGTTTGGGTTTGGCTGCGTCAGAACTTGTCCTTCTTACGTCATAAGTAAAGATCATTTTGGATACAAGTCTATACAAAACATCTGGTATATTGTGGTAGTGAACCTCCTCTTTCAAACTTTAAAATCATAAGTAGATAAAGTACCATTATCTCGGAAACCAAACGTCCTTATCTCTAAATCCCACTTGAAGTCAAAGGGCATAATATGAACCGCCCAAATACCATCTGGTTTTTCTAAATGAAGAAAAAAAGAAAAATGTACAATTGAAAATACTTTTTGTATAGCTTTTTTCTGATCAAGTTCTATCTTAACTCCAAAAATCGCTTCTCCATGCGGGTGATGCCATATCATTTCAACAAATCTATCTGTTTTTTGCACATTTGAAACAACGCAATGAACAATACAATATTTATCAAGTGGAGTGAAGACTTTTTTTATATCTAAAGGATTGCGATCACTATCAAGCTCGGCACAGCTATTTACACTACACAACTTAATAACGACCACCGCCAATTAATTTATGAAGTTTATAAATACGAGATATATGCTGGATAGTGATCATAATTGTTTTTTCTTCGTTTCCCACCGATTTCAGCAACTCCTTCCTTCACTGCTTTTTGACAAGGCAGTGATCCAATCCCGCACACAGAAACCCATACTCTCTCGATAAATTGTGCTAAAATGAAGGGCGACAAGAGCGAAAGGGGAATGATCATGGTTCGATTTGCGACGATCGGCACAAACTGGATCACCGAGGCGTTCATTGATGCCGCGCGGTTGGTCGACTCGTTCGAACTCGCCGCCGTCTACTCGCGGACGGACGAGACAGCGAAGCGATTTGCCGACAAAGTCGGGGCGCCGCGCACATTTACCGACTTGCAAAAGCTGGCCGAAAGCCGTGACATCGATGCCGTCTATATCGCGAGCCCGAACGCATTTCATGCCGAACAGGCGATTTGGCTCATGAATCACGGCAAACACGTCTTATGCGAAAAACCGCTCGCCTCCAACGCCAAAGAGGTAAAGGCGATGATCGAATCGGCCGAACAAAACGGCGTCGTGTTGATGGAAGCGATGAAATCAACGCTCATGCCGAACTTCGAAGCAATCCGCCAGCACATACATAAACTCGGCCGCATCCGCCGCTATGTAGCGAGCTACTGCCAATACTCATCGCGCTATGACGCCTATAAGCAAGGAACGGTGCTCAACGCCTTCAACCCCGCTTTGTCCAACGGAGCGCTTATGGATCTCGGCGTCTACTGTCTGTACCCGATGGTTGTCCTGTTCGGCAAGCCGAAGAGCCTCAAAGCGCAAAGCCTCAAGCTCGAATCGGGGGTGGACGGCGAAGGAACGATCGTCGTGGACTACGGAGAGATGGATGGGATCGTCTTTTACTCGAAAATCGCCAATTCCTACTTGCCGGCGGAAATCCAAGGGGAAGAAGGAAGCATGATCATTGACGCCATTCATACACCGGCAAAGGCGGAAATCTGCTACCGCGACGGGCGCGTCGAGGACATCACCGTGCCGCAAGACAAACCGCCGATGTATTATGAAGCGGAAGAGTTTATCCGTTTGATCGAAAACGGAGAACGCGAATCGGCAATCAACTCACACCGCCATTCGCTTTGGACAATCGAGCTGATGGACGAAGCGCGCCGGCAAACCGGCATCGTGTTCCCAGCCGATCAACGATAAGCAAAAAAGGTTCCACACCGGCTCAAGCCAAGCCGGTTGGAACCTTCTTTTTGCCTAATAGCGGTTTCCCGAACATCCAGGGCGGCGTGGTTTCCGCCAGCGGGACGGGAACAGGTTGCCCGCATCGTTCCGGCCGCCGGGCAACCCCTCGTGTTCGTCCACCAACGTCCTAGCCGCTCGCTTTCACCCGTTTTCGTCAATATTGCAGTCTTGCCATATCGCCTTTATTCCCCTGTCTCGGCAAACCGGCGGATGCGCGCGCCGATTTCATCGCGGACGCGGCGGAACACAGCGAGCTTCTCCTCTTCCGTCCCTTCCGCTTTCGCCGGATCGTCGAATCCCCAATGGACGCGCTTCACGTGCGGCGGGGTGACCGGGCAATGGTCAGCCGCATGGCCGCACAGCGTCACAACCAAATCGGCGCGGTGGAGAAGATCCGGGTCGATGACATCAGACGTTTGGTTCGAGATATCGATGCCCACTTCCTTCATCACCTTCACCGCGTTCGGATTGAGGCCATGCGCTTCAAGGCCAGCGCTGTACACCTCCCATTCCTCACCAAGAAGTTGTTTCGCCCAGCCTTCTGCCATTTGACTGCGGCACGAGTTGCCGGTGCATAAAAAGTATATGACTTTTTTCTTCATCGCTGGTTCCCACCTTTACGTTGATGTTGGATTGCCCGAAGAAAAATACTTTCGCTGAAACGCCAATGCTACGTTGACAAGCGCCAGCATCACCGGCACTTCAATGAGCGGACCGATAACTGCCGCAAACGCCGCGCCCGAATGAATGCCAAACACCCCAACGGCGACGGCAATGGCCAGCTCAAAGTTGTTGCTTCCTGCCGTAAACGCGAGCGTCGTCGACACCGGGTAGCCGGCTCCCAATTTTTTCGCCAAAAAGAAGGAGACGAAAAACATCAAAACAAAATACAGCAACAACGGAATCGCAATCCGGACGACGTCAAGCGGCAAGCTGACGATCATGTCTCCTTTGAGCGAAAACATCACGACGATCGTAAACAAGAGCGCAACGAGCGTCAGCGGGCTGATTTTCGGCACAAACACTGTTTCATACCATTGCCGCCCTTTCGCTTTCACAAGCACAAACCTTGTCGCCATGCCGGCCAAAAACGGAACCCCTAAGTACAGGAACACCGATTTTGCCACTTCCGCCATCGTGATATTCACGATCGCCCCTTCAAGTCCAATCCACTCTGGAATCACCGTGACAAACACATACGCATACAGCGAGAAAAACAACACTTGAAAGAGCGAATTGAAGGCGACAAGCCCTGCCGCATATTCCGCATCGCCGCGCGCCAAGTCATTCCAGACGATGACCATGGCGATGCAGCGGGCGAGGCCGATTAAAATCAAGCCGATCATATACTCCGGCTTATCCGGCAAAAAGACAATCGCCAACAAAAACATAAGAATCGGACCGATCACCCAGTTTTGCACGAGAGACAAAACGAGCACTTTGACGTCTTTAAATACCCGCCCCATCTCCTCATAACGAACCTTCGCCAGCGGCGGATACATCATCAAAATCAACCCGATCGCAATCGGAATCGAGGTTGTTCCGACTTGCAAGCGGTTCAGCCCGCCAACAACCTGCGGAAACCAAATCCCTAAACCGATTCCGAAAGCCATCGCCAAAAAAATCCATACCGTCAAATACCGATCTAAAAACGACAACCGTTTTGGCTCACAGCAATCCACCATGTTTCACCTCGTTTGAAAAAATCAGCACCCGCAGCGGGACGCCGGATTCGCTTCCTCGATTTTGCGAATGTTTTCGTCTTGATCGGGAACGTACGACAATATCGTTTGCAACAGCGAGTAGTATTCGCTTTGCGGACGGAGCGAATAATACACCCATTGCCCTCTCCGCTCCTCTTGGAGCAACCCGGCATCTTTCAATTTGCGAAGATGCTGGCTGATCGCCGGCTGGCTTGACGAAAACACTTCCATCAGCTCACACACACAGCACTCCCGCTTGTGTAAAATGGCCAAAATCGTCAGCCGCGTCGGATCGCCGAGCAGCTTCAACACCCGGGCTGTCGCTTCCATCTCCATTGCGAGTTGCGGCATATAACCCCTCCATTCATCATCATATAATTATTTGCTTATAAAAAAACGAACATACATCATTGAAACAGTCACGCCGACCAACGAAATTGTTTCTGTCAATCAGTATATAATTAAATGCTTATATAAGTCAATAACGATATACCTACAAAAGCAAGAAAAGCGAGCGTGCGGCATTTTTCCGCCGCACGCCCGCAAATGTTCCCTGCTCTCTGCCCGCCGCCAACACGCTCTAGTCCATTCGTTTTTTCGCCGCCGACAACAGATCGATCGCCTTCGTCCCCACCCCGACAAACGTCTCCAAAATCGCCTGCGCCCCGGCGATCGAAAAAATAAAAATAAACGGCATTGCAATTGTCGGGATGAATAAATACCCAAGCGCGAGAAAAATCGCACTCCATACACCCGCGCACCAATAACAATTCAGCAAATAACCAAATTTCGATTTCGGCACTTTCTTGATTTCCGTACTCCCGTCCTCGTGTTGAATTTCCTCTTTTTTCATAAACGGATTGCGAATAAATTCAGTGATCTTATCAAAGACGATCAAATGGGTGAACCGGTAGCTGGCTAAAATGATCATGATGTACGTCATCCAGTCGAGTTTGTGAAGCATGGCGGACCCCTTTTTCCTATTTTTTCATTAAATACGAATGAAAAACATTTACTTTACGACTTCCTCTTATCGGACAAGCGTTCATCACGTTATGCTATTAGTAGTTATTTTTATCTGTTGGGGGAAATTTTATGTTGCCGTATGAAAGGATTTGGGAAATTATAAAAAAACCCATGGTGCTAGTTGAGCATCAGAGCTCAACTAGCACCACCGGATAAAATTCCATATTATTGCCCTTGAACCAATTCAAGCGGAACCGGGATAAATTTGTCCACTTTCTCCCCTTTATGAACACGAATGGCTGCTTCTACAGCCTTTTCGCCAATTAATGCCGGCTTTTGCGCTACTGTGGCCGCCATTTTGCCTTCTTTCACCGCTTTGACCGCATCATCTGTCGCATCGAACCCGACCACAAGGACGTTGTTCATTCCATGGGCTTGCAAGGCTTCCAACGCCCCTAAGGCCATTTCGTCGTTATGGGCAAAGACCGCTTGAATGTCTTTATGGCTTTGCAAAATGTTTTCCATGACCGACAATCCTTTGGCCCGGTCAAAATCAGCCGCTTGTTTGGCGACGACTTTCATATTGGCTGCTTTGTCAATCACTTGGTGGAATCCTTCTCCGCGTTCACGGGCTGCTGACGAACCAGGAATCCCTTCCAATTCCACAATGTTTCCACCGTTTTTCAAGTGGTCGACAATAAATTGCGCCGCCATTTTTCCTCCAGCCACATTGTCGGAGGCGATATGGGCGACCACTTTCCCGCCGTCCGCACTGCGGTCGACCGTAATGACCGGAATGTTGGCGCTGTTGGCTGATTCAATCGCAGAAGTGACGGCGCTTGAGTCCGTCGGGTTGACCAAAAGCACATCGACGTGTTGTTGGATCAAGTCTTCAATATCGTTAATTTGTTTCGCCGAGTCATTTTGGGCATCGACGACAATCAATTTTGCCCCTTCGTCCTTGGCGGCTTTTTCAGCACCTTCTTTTAAAGTGACGAAGAACGGGTTGTTCAAGGTGGAAATGGATAAACCGATTTTGACTTCTCCATCCTGTTTCGTTTTCCCTTTGTCGCTCGATGCGTTGTTCTGGTCGAGCGAACATCCAGCCAACACGCCGCCTGCAAGCCACAATGCCGCCAATAAACCGACTGCTTTTCTCATTCTGATTTCCCCCTTGTTTTTTGATAAAATGTATCATGCTTCTTTGCGGCGGTCTAACAGCACCGCAAGAAGAATGACCGCTCCTTTAATGACTTGCTGGTAGAACGATGACACATTGAGCAAATTCAATCCATTGTTCAATACACCGATAATCAGAGCGCCGACTAGCGTGCCGAAAATCCAGCCTCTTCCTCCCGACAAGCTAGTGCCGCCCAAGACAACGGCAGCAATAGCATCCAACTCGTACGCCGTTCCCGCTGTCGGCTGCGCGGAATTCAATCGGGAGGTTAAAATGAGCCCCGCCAAAGCGGATAACGTCCCTGTTAGCGCATACACATACATTTTGAGCCGATCAACGCGAAGTCCTGATAGACGGCTCGCTTCTTCGTTCCCGCCAATCGCATACGTATGACGGCCAAAGGTCGTCTTTTTCAGGACGATATACAACACGATATAGACGACGAGCATCAATATAATCGGTACGGGAATGCCGAAGAAATAACCGCGGCCGATCATCTGAAACATGATGTCATCAGACGCAAACCCTGTAATCGGACGCCCGTCCGTGTAAACGAGAGTCAAGCCGCGAAATGCGGTCATCGTCGCCAGTGTGGCGATAAAAGGGGCGACTTTTCCTTTGGTGACCAAGACTCCGTTCAAGACGCCCATGGCCGTGCCTGCTAATAAGCCGATGAATATCGCGACAAATCCGCTGACCCCTTGCGCCATCATTCCCGCTGTGATGGCGCTTGATAGCGCTAACACGGAACCGACTGATAAATCAATGCCCCCCGTTAAAATGACAAACGTCATCCCAAACGCAATCAGCGCGTTGATCGATACTTGCCGCAGAAGATTGAGCCAGTTGTCCATTGTCAAAAAGTCATCGCTCAATATGGAAAGCACGATGCATAGCAGAAACAATCCGATCAACGGCCCTAGTTTTTTCACATCCCATTTTCGCTTCGCTTCCATCAGATATTCCCCCCTGTCGCTGCGCGCATGACGGTTTCTTGATCCAAGCCGTCATTCTCCAAGATCGCCTGCACTTTCCCTTCATGGATGACCATGACCCGGTCGCTCATCCCTAATACTTCCGGCAATTCGGAAGACACCATAATAACGGCAACACCTTGAGCGGCCAATTCATTGATGATGTCGTAAATCTCCTTCTTTGCCCCGACATCGACCCCTCGGGTTGGTTCATCCAAAATGAGGATGCGCGGGCTCATCGCCAGCCACTTGCCGAATACGACTTTTTGTTGATTTCCGCCGCTCAATGCTTTCACCGGCAAATCTGGGGAGGAGGCTTTAATATTCAACAGATGGATGTATGTCAACACCACGTCCCGCTCTTTCGATGACTGGACGAATCCCGCTGCCGCCAATTGTTCCAATTTCGGCAAAGTCAAATTCTCATGGACACTCATGTCGAGAACGAGCCCTTTTTGCTTTCGGTCTTCGGTAATCATGGCGATGCCATGTTCTACGGCTTGGCGCGGAGAACGGATGCGCACAGGGCGCCCGTCGATATAGATGTTTCCTTCATCGAATGATCTGGCGCCGAAAATCGCTTCCATGATCTCGGTTCGCCCCGATCCCATCAGTCCCGCCACACCAAGCACTTCACCGGCTCGCACGGAAAACGATACATTCTCAAACAACCCTTTTCTCGTGAGCCGCTCGACGCGCAGTCGTTCTTCCCCGATCGCGACATTCCGCTTTGGAAAGCGCTCCCCGATTTGCCGACCGACCATCATTTGCACAATTTCCTCGAAGTTCGTTTCCTTTACTTGTTTCGTGCCGATAAACTGGCCGTCCCGGAGAACCGAAATCCGGTCGCAAATGGTGAAAATCTCTTCCATTCGGTGGGAAATGTACACGATCGCCACACCTTGTTGCTTCAAGGTGCGAATGACAGAAAATAAAGCCTGAATTTCCCGCTCGGTAAGCGCCGCTGTCGGTTCATCCATAATGAGACACTTCGCATTCGTGGAAATGGCCCGCGCAATTTCGATCATTTGCTGCTTGCCGACGGACAACCGACCGGCAAGTTCTCGTGGGTTAAGGTCCATTCCTAATCTCCGCAAATAGGAAGCTGCCTGTTGTTCCATTTCTTTATGGCGAATGACACCCGTTCTCCCGATTTTCGGCTCGCGCCCAAGGAAAATGTTTTCGGCCACCGTCAATGTCGGAATGACGTTCAACTCTTGATGAATCACGACAATGCCGTCGCGTTCCGCCTCTTTCGGATGGCGGTAATGCACTTCGCGCCCGTTGACAACAATCGTTCCCCCATCCCGCTCATAAATGCCAGTCAACACTTTGATGAGCGTTGATTTCCCCGCTCCGTTCTCTCCCATCAACGCATGCACTTCTCCAGGGAGCACCTCAAAATCAACGCCATTGAGAACAGTATTGTCGCCAAACGATTTTTGAATCGACCGCATTTCAATCAAGGGCCTCATCGTTTCTGCCCTCCTTTTCCTTCAGAAATCTTTCTATGAAAAACTCACACCAGAACGCAGAATGATATTGGCATAGGGAGTCGCCTCCCCAGTGCGAATCACCGCTTTCGCCTGCTTTGTCATCTCTTTGAAATCTTCATGGGGGACAAATTGGACAGGCACATCCCCCATTCTTGCCTTGATGCTTTCGTATAGATCCGGATTCTCGCTCTTGATCTCCTCAGCTAGTACGATTTCCTCAATTTCCAGCTCATCAACAACCGCATCCAATACGGATAAGAAGGGCGGGAACCCTTTGACGATAGACAAGTCGATGCGCGCATTTTCGTTCGGAATCGGCAGCCCGCAATCGGCAATCACGATCGTATCGGTGTGCCCTAGCGAGGCAAGCAGCGTGTTCAATTCTTTATTCAAAATCCCGCGTTTTTTCATCACTGACTCTCCCTCTGTTTGGACAAAAATGACTCGACCTCTTGCCGTCTCGGCATCCCGGCCTGCGCCCCGAGTTTCGTTACCGATAAAGCCGCGGCCGCATTGGCGAACCGACACGCTTCCTCAAGCGTATTCCCTTCCGCGAGCGCCACCGCGAGCGCCCCGTTAAACGTATCGCCCGCGCCCGTCGTATCGACGACTGGAACTTGGAAACTTGGAATGAGCCGTTCTTGTCCTTCTTGCCAAATGCGCACCCCTTTTGCCCCTTCGGTGACGATGAGCCGATCGACAAACGTTTCTTCGTCCATCCCGGCAAACAAAATGACCCGCTCATGTTCGTTGGGCGTCAAGAAACTGGCTTGCTCGAGCACCGACGACGGCAGCGGCTGGGCTGGAGCTGGGTTGACGATGATGCGCACGCCATGGCGATGGGCGATGGCGACCGCCCGCTCGACGACCGGAATGGGAATTTCCAGCTGCAATAAACAAACATCGCTTTCGGCGATCGCCGATTCGCACTCGTTAATATCCTCTATCGTCAGGGCATGGTTCGCTCCCGGCACGACGATAATCCGGTTGTCTTGTTCAGAAATCGTAATCGAAGCAATGCCTGTATGTTGATGTGTAACCGGTTTCACACAGTCGACGGAAATGCCTTCGTTTTGTAACGAACGGATGAGCTCCTTGCCGAACGAGTCATCGCCAACAGCGCCCATCATCCGCACATTGGCGCCGAGGCGGGCGGCGGCCACCGCCTGGTTCGCCCCTTTGCCGCCCGGAGTGGTAAGAAACCGCTCGCCTAAGATCGTCTCTCCTTGGTTTGGAAACCGCGCTGCCACGGTGACCAAGTCCATGTTGAGGCTGCCGATGACCGTAATAGTTGGTTTTTTCATGTTGATCTCCTCCTTGACGTCGACTGTCGCACAATCAGTTGAACCGGAAGTTGATAATGGAACTTCTCAAGCGGCTTCCCCTCAATTTGTTTAATTAAAATTCTCGCCGCCATGGCCCCCATTTCATAAATGGGCTGAGACACGGTCGATAGTTCAGGCGTTGTCATTTCCGTCAGCGGGATGCCGTCGTAGCCGATAATCGCAATATCTTCGGGAACCCGCAGCCCGCATTGCTGAACCGCTTTCAATGCGCCGACCGCCATCACGTCGTTGCCGGCAAAAATCCCGTCGATCTCATGGTCGGCCAACGCGGCCATCACCGCTTCTTTCGCTTGCTTCAGCTGGTAATTGCCTTGAATGACGAGCTGCCGATCTCCCAACCCCAGCGCCTTCATTTCATCTTGATAGCCGCGAAAACGCTCTATGGCGTTCACCACGTGGGTCGGCCCTTGAATATGGGCGATCCGCCGGCAGCCCACTTCATACAAATGACGCGTCGCTAAACGAGCTCCCTCGTAATTATCCGCGACCACCGACGGATAACGCTCATGCAGCGGACGATCGAGCACGACAATCGGAACATCCCATTCCTCGACTTCTTCCGGCGCGAACTGATTCGTGGTCAAAATGACGCCGTCCACATATTTTTGCTTTAACACCTCGATATATTCTCGTTCTTTTTCTGCTTTCTCATCCGAATTGCATAAAATGACGGTATAGTCATAAATATTCATCACATCTTCCACCGCGCGAACGAGCTCCGGAAAGAACGGGTTGGTGATATCCGGGACAATCAACCCGACCGTTTTGGATGTTTTTTTGAATAGCGCCCTCGCCACCTCATTCGGTTTGTAATTCAGTTCTTCCATCGCCTGTCTGACCCGTTTTTCTGTTTCTTCATTGACATATCCATTTTGATTCAACACCCGCGAAACGGTGGCGACGGATACACCTGCACGCTTTGCTACATCTCGAATTGTTGCCATGTTCGATTCCTTCTTTATCTGTATATGTGTAACCGGTTACACATAGTATATCCTATTTTTCGTGCGCCATCAAGCAATTTTTTGAGCACATCCTCAGGAATGTGTACGCTCTTTTCCATGCAAGCCGTATTGTGATTTTCCCTCGATTATGGTTATAATTAAGAATGGAAAGGCATACGATAAAAAACAGGACATTGGCAACGGCCAATGCCCTGACCAACACGCACGGTGGCCGCAAGAAATGCAGCGGCCCAGAAGCAGGCAGGAGTAACCCACCCTTACCTAGGCCGAGCAGGGTGGGTTACTTTTCTTTTGATACCGCAATGACTGCCACGATCAGCGATGCAAACGAAATCATTAACGTCAGTGCCTCCGCAACAGTCATCATCCAGCAGCACCCCCTTTCATCAAGGGAGTCGCCACTGCCCACCCTGCATCAAACCGTGCATCTTTATTCTATCATTTTTGTTTCTAGCAACCAATACGTCTTGGAAAATTTAGGACATTCGTTCATTGCCTAACGTCCCTCTCCAAAATTCTCACTCTTCCCTCCACCGTTCGCTTGCTTCATCCGCCCGTTTCGCCGCCATCATCATGCTCATGATGACAAGCATCACGAATGAACCGACAAACATTCCCGCAATAAACGCGACCATGGCCCTCTCTCCCTTTTCTCGCAAACTGGTTATTTGTCATTCTTTCCTTTTAGATATAGACCTATACATTGGGAGAGCTTGTTCTATTATACGCCGCGTTTGACCGCCCGATGCTCTGTCCTGAACCAACGGCGGCAAACCCATACAATCAAAAGCGCCATGAGCGCCCCGCACGAGTCAATCGCCACGTCTTTCGGCGTCGCCGTCCGCCCCGGTTCAAACGATTGATGCCACTCGTCGGTTGCCGCATACACGGTCGCAAACAGCCAGGCGCCCGCATACGCAAACCGTTTTGGCGAAAGCGCCCGCCACACAAGCACCGCCAAAATGCCAAACTCAGTCAAATGCGCCGCTTTTCGGATCAAAAAATTCAACCATGACGGCCCCTCTTCATCCCCGCCGCCAAACGGCAAGTACGATAAAATCACCTGCAGCACATGCGCCGTATTCGCCCCAGTGAACCAAGAAGACTCGCTGAAGCTGTAAATGACGAGGCACCAGAGAATGACGGGGAGCCAGCGGGAGAGAAAATCTCTCATTGTTTTCACCTGCCAACAACCTTTTTGCCTACAAAACGAGGCACTCCAAACCATGAAAGCAAAGAGCCTTGTTGGCTAAACCCGTTACCATCATAACAAGGATGGGTAGTATTTTTCCATTTTCTTTTTCTACAAGCCGCAGGAAAACAACCATCAATCATTGCTTTCAAATCATCTGCTCGTGAGCTTAGAGAAGAGTTCTTCTCCGTCCCAAACATCCTTCTCTTTCAGCCATTACCCCTTTAGGGGAGATTCTCTCCCTGTTTATGTTTTCATGAACAAGGGTATAGTAGTAAAAGAAAAATCTGTACACTTTTTCTGGCCAGCATTATAATTTTTAGAAAGGAGAATCAATGAGGTGATCGATATGCCCTCCGCTTTGGAAACGAAAATGAAGGTGACACTGTCTTACACTGAACAGGCCAACAAACCGGATAAGGATCTTTCATTTGCCGAATTACGGAAAAAAATAGCCAAACCTTCTCCCTTTGGCAAAAAATTAGTGGACATCTACAAACAAGGACGGTAGCCGATTATGTCGTTTGTAATGACATATGAAGATGCCATAGATGAACATTTTGGACAAGCGTCTATATACATCGATGCTTGTTTTATTTTGTCCTATATGGACTCCGATGATCGAAGGGGAGACAAGGTATGTGAAATCCCTCAAAAGTGGCATAACGAAGGTGTAGCGAAATTAGGGATAAGTACACATGTATTTGGAGAAGTGGTACATAACTTACTCATTCAAGAAATTCTATTACCATTAGAAATCTACCATAAAAATCAATCCAATCTACGTCCAAAGTCTCGACACAATCATCACCTTGGAGAATTGGAAGAAAGCGTATCCTTCCTGTATAACGTTTGGAAAAAACATATTCCAAGCTTCTACAAAAAGAACGTTTCTATTAATATTTCAGAACTAATCAAGTTGGTGAAAATGAATTATCCCCACCAAAGAAACAAGTTAG
>NZ_BCQG01000027.1 GCF_001544315.1 Geobacillus jurassicus NBRC 107829 | reverse complement strand
CGGAATCGTAAATAAACTGTTTATCGAGAATAGGTTCTATGATACGATAAATGGCCCATTGAACAACTCTGTCTTTAAAAGGCAGAGCCATAATCAACCGTTTCTTAGGATCATATACGTAGAATTCGCGGTACTTGCCGACTTTGTATGTTTTATGGATTAGTTCGTTTTGTATCTGAATGAGATTCTCCTCTACATTGTGTGTAAACTCCAGCACATCACCACGAAATCTCTTGTTCTTCCTGGCGTTCAGGTAAGCATTCCACAGGTTTTCGTAGTCGATGATTTGCGCGTATAAATTTCCTAACCGTTTCATCGTATCGTAATCCTCTCCAAAATATGTTTTACTAGCTGACTGTATCACCCTTCGGAGCAGAAACCTACTAACTGATTCGCCAGCAATTCATTTTTTTGCCCATAATAGCCATTTGAAGAGGGCAGGGAAACGGACCCGTTTTCCTTCGCGCTGCCAACAAGCGCAATGCGCTTGAAGTTTCGGGCGAGGAGAACCGCGGAGCGAAAGCCGATGTCAGGAGACGAGTTCGAACGAGCGTTGTTCAGGTTCAACGCGAAGACGCCAGCACTCGCGCCATTGTCCCAGTTGCCGCCGCGAAGCGCAATACGCTCACAAATATGGCCCGTTCCCCAATATGTACTATTGTTTGGTCGATTTCATCCAGCCGCCGATCATTCTTCCTAATTCATCGAGCAGCCGTGACCAATTTTCATATTTTTTGAAAGGCAAAAATCCAAGCCCGTTGCCTAGCCGAACCAGATATCTCAAGTTATCTAGCTCGATATCAATATCTTGAAGTGTGGTCTTTTTGTAGTATCGTTTGTTCGCTCGAATAATAAGTCTCAGCAATTCATACATTGATCGTTTGGTTTCAGCTGCAAGCGTATGCTTTTCTGATTTCGGATACTGCCGAAGAGCAATATATCCATACATGATCATGTCGTAGCATTTTTGAAGCACTTTTAAATCTTCTTTATTTGCCATTGAAATCACCTTTCAAAATGCGAGGACCAGCTACCGCTGGTCCTTACAGATTATCAGATTTCAGATTCCAGATTACGGCGCGATGTACGCGGAGCGAAAGCCGAAGTCAGGAGACGAGTCCGAACGAGCGCGGCTCAGGAGCAACGCGAAGACGCCAGCACCCGCGCCATGGTCCCAGCGGCCGCCGCGAAGCGCAACACGCTCACCGTAGTTACGTACGTATAAAGCATCGCCTCCATGATTTGCATCAATCGGCGCAATTGCTAAGTGTTTTAATAAATCCGGAACCGTAAAACCTGATTTAGCAGTCAATGCTTCAAAAGCTACGCTGCTGGTTCCATAGTAAGCGTCTGAACTTGGGTTAGTTGTAAACATCGGATTTGTTCTTTCAGCTCCAAGCACAGGATCGCCGCCGACATCATGATTTGTTTCGTTTGCATCTCCGGGCGTCGTGTTGTCGAAATACACACCCGTGTCGACCCAGCCGTCAACTTTTCTTGGTCCTTCCGGTGTGTTGTAGTTATTGTCCTGATGGACATAGATCTTTCCGTCAATCAGTTTCAAACCATCGACCCATTCCCATACGTTCCCGTTGAGGTCGAAAATACCTTCATTCGTTCCATCGTGCGACCAGCTGGCAGGACCTGATCCAGTAGCAACGCGCCCTTCTCTCGTTGTTCCGTTATCGTTATACGTGTAAGTTACTTTTCCGCGCTCATGCGTTGCTGAATGGTCTTTTCCAAAGTTGTTATTGCCTCGAGGCATAAACCCGTTCTTTTTGCACCACAAAGCAATCGCGGCCCACTCGGCATTCGTCATAAGATGCCACCCTGGACCTTTTGCCGAACAGTAGCTCTTTGCTTGGTCATATGTGACATATGTCTTCGGATCTTGGAAAGGAATAGAGTATGCGCGTCCGTCATGCACGATATTTTGATATTTTGAAATCCAAATTTCGCTTTTTACAACACCATTAACGACAAACGCCGGATGCGGAACGTTAGGCGCCCCGTTGATGACATCTGATAAGTTGAATTTAGGAATGCAAACCATGATAGACGGATTACCTTTGTCATCATACATAACAGTGTTTTTGCCGCCAGTTGCGGATTCCACGGCTTGTCGATAAGTATCCTTGATCGAAAGTACAAATGGCATTATTCAGTCACTCCTTGTTCTGTAGATTCGTTTTGGCCATAACCGGCAGGCAGAGCCCACAATCGGAGTTCAACTTTATTAATGTCAAGCTCACGATCGCGCTCGATATAGATGTCGTTTCCTTCTTCGTCAACTTCGCCGCTAGGAACCAGCTCGCGTTGTTTCGGAGGGATAATGATTGTAGCTACATACCAAGCGCCGATGCCTTCACGCATGGTTTGCAGCTGATTGTCTAGGCAAATATCGATAACCTTTTGTACATCAGACTGTCTTTCCTGCAAATCGATAGATACCTGTCCTCCAATCGTCAACACTTTTCCCTGTAGCGAATATTCCGCTTTTGGTCCTTGATTGATTTCAGTGATAATCATTTTATCTCCTCCTTAGACTGCAGGATTGATTAAAGTCCATAAAAAAGTGACCGATTGCGCGCTACCGGTCATTCTCACCTTGAATCCATTTTGAGTCTTGTCGTATACCTCCAATCTTCCGGCAAGGCCCGCATCGCCGCTGATCGGCGTCACGATCACGTCGTAGTTCGGCGCGTTAATTTGCGCAAATCCCGTCAGACTTACCTGGACAAAAGGATCGGAATCTCGGAAATAGCCGTTAGAGGACGTCCCGGTGATCGTTGCCTGCCCTTGCAGCAAACGTTGACTTTTATACTTCTGAATTTCAAGATTGTTTAATCGAGCCTGCTGCGCTAGAAACTCTGCTAAAACGCCAATGTCATAGTGCGCCAGCAAGATGCCAGCCTCGATGTTGTTCATGTTCTCCTCGTCGACCGGCGTGCCTTCGACGATGACCTGCCCAGTCGCTTCATCAAGCACACGGTCTTCCCAGACGGTCGCCTCGTATGTCCGACTGCGATGGATGTCAGCCATTTATCATCCCTCCTGCACTGTAAATTTAAATTCGAATAAACGCCCCTTGTTTTTCTCGTGTATTTTATCGGTCGTCAGTTCCGCAAAAACATTCCCGCTCGCATCAAGGAGTCGCACCTTCGTCACTCTCCCAACTGGATCCTTGGTCGTTAAATAGACATGCTTGATGACGCTTGTACCAGAAATGATCGACCTGCGAATTTTCCCCTGATATACTCTCCCGTCTACGGTATAGTCAGCCGAGACGCAATTTTGGTCGATCACACTCGCAATTTTTTGCAATGCCTGTGTCGTCAACATCACCATCACCACCTTTTCCCTGCGTAGGTTTTGCCACAAAACGCGACAGTGGACGCCCCGTTTTTGGTCCGTGGCAAGACGATAGATGCACCTGTGTTTTTTTCTGCCGTCGCATTGCCAAGAGGCATCGGCGAATAATGGTACGTGCTATATCCATTGGCATATTGTTGCGACAGCATTAAAAAAGACGCTGTTCTAGCGCCCGTTTTCGTGTCGTTGTTTAGCCGTCCAGGATAAATCTCACCAGTAAAATAAGGAGTGGCTACTCCATCCGCCGATGCCGGCAAAACCCTTGCCCGCGTCTGCGATGATCCGCCTGGCATTGCTATCCCTGTCCGAAAAGACATGACTGGCTTAATACGTATACGATCCGTATGAACGATCTTAAAGTACGTACCCTCGCTCCTGCGGAACCAGATGGCATCCAATCTTGTGCTTTTTCGCTTATTGGCGTATAGGAGCCGCAGTAAAACTGGGATGTCACTCTCGTTTTTAAAATCCTCGTCCGTTTCAATCTTGAAGTGGTAGGGCTGTCCGTCATATTCGAACCACTCCCGCAGCCGTGCGTTTTTGAAGAAGATCGACGCGACTTCCTCAACCGCCCAGGCCGTCCCCTTCCGTCTATGCACCAACTCTGCATTTGCAATCAACGCCCGTTTTTGTTGCTCAGGCAAAGCTGGATCATAAAAATCGACGTGTTCTTCGTACGCAACCATATCCAGCGCGAATGACGGCGGCGCTGCCGCCGGATTGAGGATGTCGATCTGTTGCAAAAAAAGCTGAAATTCATGTTCAATCGCTTCTGCAAGGGCGACAGTCACTTCGTCCTTTTTCAAGCTATCGGGCAAGATATCGGCCAGACGCAACTCATCCAGTTTAATCATCAACTAGCCCTCCAAACGTCAGAGACACATTGCTTTCCTTCGCCACTTGCGCCTTAGATACTTCAATAAAGCTTGCCGGTGATTGCACAAAACACCTTGATGCTCCAGCCGCTTTTACCCGGGCGATCAATTCGCTTGGGTCTACCCATCTACCCAATTTGCTTTTTTGCCACACAATATATTCATCCGCCGCCTTTTGCACTTGCTTTTGAATATCGGCTAAAACGCTCGCCTTGCTGCGTGGTACGTAGTACGTCATAGAGATGTCATACGACACAACCTCCGGCGCACGCACGATTACTCGATCCGTCAGCGGTCGGATTGTTTTATCGTTGCAGATTTCTAGCACGCGGTCCAGAACTGTTTGATCCGGCAGCTCGCCGTTTTGAAGTAAAACAACGATCTCAACTACGCCGTCGGACGGTGAATCGACAGACACGTCCACAATCCGTTGGTCGGCCGTCTGCGCGTAAAAGATATATGCCCCCTCTGGCCCTGCCGTGCTGTACCTTTCTGGTGATTGTTGGATACGCTCGGCGTACGAGTCATCATCTTCCCAGTCCGTACCCCCGCTCGTCTCCGTAATGTTGTATACTTTCGACACAAACGGGATGGGGTCAACAATGTTGGTAATTTGTCCAATCAAAAACCCATTCCCGACCGGCCCTGCTTCCGTGCACTGCACTTTCACATCCACGTATTGTGTGCCTTCGGGAACGACCGTTTCTTCAACGGTCGCAAAAAACACCTCGTTGCCGTACGCTACCCGATGCCCCTTCGGAATGACCATGTTCCGAATAGGGTTCAATTCATATCGCATGATACACTCTGCCGCCTTCGGTCCAAGCCGCGGAACCCCTTTTCGGCTGCCGATGTGGTCTAAGTAGTCATCCTCCGCATAAGCGAGGGAGTTCTGCTTTGCTGTGTAATCAATTCGGTTATAACCTAAAGAGAAAGCGTAAGCGATGGCTTGTAGAAACTTCCGACGCGGGTCCGCCTCCGCCAATACGATCCCGGTTTTTTCTTCGAATTTCGCGACCATTTCCGCTTCGATTTCGCTAGGGTCTCGGTTCACAAAATCGATGTCAGGCAGTCCAAATCTCGCCATTTTCCTTTATCACCACCTTTACGCGCGGGATTAGTCGCCCGTCGAGTGGATCAGCAGAAAACTCCACACTCTCCACCGATACACGAGGTTCGTATCTTTCGATTTTCTCAATTACCTCAGCCGTAATCGCAGCCTGCGCGAATTGGATAGGAGCATCCACCACACCAAAACTAATCCCCATAGGAATATCCAACACACACGTCCCTACGATCGTCGAGAGAATAAATCGCACGTTTTGAATAATCTCCTCACTTCCCGTCGCTCCGTAGTTGATTCTCTCCATGTCCATCACACCTTTTTGAACCGGACGTATTTAGGATTGGCAGAAACATACGTCCCTCCGCCCAGGCTGTACCAAGTGATGTCTGTTTTTACAGTGCCGTACACCTTATACGATTGCCCCTTACGCAATACGCGAACGATGCGAGCTTTGAGGCTTGGCCCCGAACGAAGGTTCAGCATCCCTACCCGTACAACGATTTTGCCAATCGGCCCCTTTTTTGATGATCCCCCACCTTTAGGCGGAGGGGGCTTCGGTTTGCTCACGACCGGTTTATACGGCTCTGGGTACTCAGTGAGTATGAGCTCGAGATCTGCTGACAGCAGTGTGCCGTTCGCCGCCCGGACGCTATATATCTCCCTCATTTCTGATATGACCCAGTACGACGTGCTGATTGGCGAGTTTCCGATGATGAATTTAGAATAGGTCCCAGCATCGCGAGCAGCCCGCAACTTCTTGATGATGTCGGCTGGATTGACTCCAAGGAAGGACGAGACTTTCACCGTCATCTTGATTCGTTCAAGGCCCGACCCTAAGAATTCAGGGACCGGTTTTCTGTTGATAACTTCATGCTCCTGCCACCTCGACTCACCTTGCCGCTCCATCTCATTCATCGTCAGTATTTTTTGTGATGACACTTCAAATGTGATGCCCGCAAAACTACCGATTTTCGCCAACAGCCTCACCCCTAACTGGCGGAGATGTTTCGCCGTTTACCCCAATATGTGTATGATTCTTGAGACTCACGCCGTCCGCGATCACATCGCCAATGACTGTCACATTTCCGTCTGTCCTGACAGTGATCGGCCCCTTACATTCGACAGAAAGGGTGCGTGCTTTCGTGTTGTACCGGATCGTAGTTCCATCCTCAAATCGCATCGTGCGCATATATTTTTCCTTTTCCGGCGGAACGTCTTCGTCGTTGTATAGTGCGCCTAATACAAAACCCTCGTGATTGGAGTTCGGCAAGAACAACACGAGCACCTGCTCTCCGACATCCGGCATCCAGTACTCCTTATTTTTCATCGCCCCTCTGACTACGATGGGGAGCTCTGCCGTCACTAGATTATCCCGGTCGTCAAAGGTCACCCTGACTCTGCACTTCTCCGCATTCACCGAGGACACAATCCCGACTCTAACAATATCCATCAGTATCCCTCCAGGCACTTCCTGGCATTGATTGCTGTTACAGTCCCGTTTTCCCCGCCTGCAAAACGGGTTTGAGTGATGATGTACTTGCCGTCAAACCCGCCGAACCCCTTTACATTGATCGTCATGCCGGAGAAAAAATTTTTGATTTCCGAAAAAAGAAAAGACGCAGTGTCCGCGTCCTTGTTCGCTTCCCTCAACCTCTTTTTTGCGAGCTTCATCGCCTCGGCCGTACTCTTCACCTGTTCGTTGATCACTAAAATCCGCCCGACTTTTGGGGCTTTCGATGGCGTAAAGGTATATCGGATCGTCTTCTTTTTCGATGGGTCGCGATATTCCACCTTTGCTGCTCGATATCGCCCATTCAAACTTTTTATGAACTCATAGTCAAGTAGATACGGGTCACTCATCTGCACGGTCGCTTGGGCAGCTGCCTTCTCATATTTCGCCTCGTCCATCACCACAATAGTTTTATTTGAGATTTTTAGAGACAGCCCGTTTTCTTGGCAGAGCCGCATCAGAAACTTGATGTCTTGTTCGCTCGCTTGCTCAACCCGGTCAACGTCTGGATTTTCATCGGAATTGTACTGCAATTTCATGCCATTTGCTTTGGCAATATCCGAAAACACCGTTTTGAGCTTGGTTTTTTCCCAGGATCGGCTTTTTTGCTGACCGCGAAGACTACCGGACTCAGGAATGCTGATGGCGGCGATGCGAACCCCTTCCCTATGCTTTAGACCGATTTCATCTATTTCGAACAGCCCCATGACTTTCGTATGTGTTTTCCCGTCACCGTACCAGTTCTGGTGCACAATAGACGCGGTGAGGAGCGCCCCTTGAGGCGGCATCCATGAACCACGCCAGAGTCTTTGTGTATCTTCCAATAAAATTTCCAAATCATCAGCAGCTCCAGACAAATTGTCCGTGATCACCCATTCCTTTAAAAACGGATGTATATAGGCATCTAATTTCTGATTATTGTACTTCAAGCTTAGATAGGCCCGACGAGCATTAGCCATATGCCCCGCCCTCCATCACATCTTCCATACCTTCTACATGATCGTCAACGGCCGCTTCTGTGTCTTCAACCTCTTCCGGAACCTCTTTCATCCAGAACGGTGTTTCATCCACCAATCCCTCAATATCAGGGATTTGCAATGTGACCCCATGCGAAAAGACAGCGATATCTCGATATCGCTGATTATAGTCCAGCAATACTGTCATGAGATACTCGCTGCCGTATTGTTCATATGCGATTTTACTCCAAGTATCTCCCTTTTTTGTCGTGTACGTTTTCATGTGTACGACACCCTCGCTTTTTTGCGAAAGAACGAATTCATCTGCGACTCAAAATTAATTCGCTCGCGCTTCAAAACAGGCTCGATTTCCCTTGCTTCCGCACCGTGAATGACAGGGGCAAAAGTGATATGAATCTGCTGCACAGACGCTGTTGTAAGCTCTTTTGATTTTTGGCCAAGCCCTAACATACGCCCCGTTTGCTCGTATAACGATAACGAACGAGGATCGCCGGGACGAATCGGGATAATCGCCTCTGGTTTTCCTGCCTCTGCGACCATGCCTACATGAGCTTTGCGGAAAATGCCGCCTCGCGCATGTTTTTCTACTCTTCCACTTCCGCCGCCTGAAAACCTTGGAGCCGGCACGGAATCAATACGGGCAGCCAAGCGATTCAGTGCAGACTTCACCACATCGGCAGCTGACTGAATTCCGTAAATCGATGCCACCCAGCCGCTCGCTTTGCCTATATAGGACGCCAAAAGCGACATGTTCCCTTTGGCCATTCCTGCGCTGGTTTGGATACCGTAAATCGAAGCGACCCACCCGCTTGCCTTACCAATGTACATGGCTAGCAAGGACAGGTTGGTTTTGACCAAGTTAGCACTGGACTGCACTCCAAAAAGGGAGGCTATCCAGCCGCTCGCTCTTCCTGCGTACATCGCCAATAGTGAAATGTTATTCGAGGCTTGTGCCCCGTGCGTGGCGATAGGGAAAATGCCGCCGACAATCTTCCCTGATGCCTGGCCGGTGTACATCGTCAACAACGTCATGTTATGCGATGCCAACTGGGCATTTTGGGCTAATGGAAAGATAGCGCCAACGATTCTGGAAATCGACTGCCCTGTATACATCGTCAAAAGCGACATGTTGGTCGAGGCGAGCTGGGCGTTCTGTGCTAACGGAAAAATTGCGCCGACAATCCGGCCGGTCGCTTGCCCGACGTACATCGTTAACAAACGAAAATTCTGTTCCGCTTGCGCCATCGCCGCTATTAGGGATGCGGCCTGTTGATTGATGCCGCTTGCGTCAGCAGTCGATTGAGACGACGTGGTTGATGCCGGCCCGGGCGATTGAGCCGCTGCCCTAGCCGCGTCAGTCGCCTGGCCAGCCGCAAATTTCCCCAGCAAATACCCACTGATACTGCCGATCACGCCACCAATTGCCGTGCCGATCCCCGGAGCGATAGCAGTTCCGAGCGCCGCTCCGATTTTGGCACCAGCCCACCCCCCGGCTAGACCGCCCGCCGCTTGCACAGCCGCTTTTGTCTTATCCTCCGCTTTATATATGCTGTACGCCTCCGTGGCAAGACTGATCGGCAGCGCCAGCTTCCCAGCCACTTTCCCGGCCTTCGAGAGCGCCTCGCCAGCACGAGCTAATTTGCCCGACGACTTCGCAGCTTGTTCTGCCGCTTTGCCGGCCGCACCGGTTGATTTAGTATAATCACCAAGATGTACAACTTTTGCCGCGGCGCTTTTCGGTTGCGTCTGCGTTTGGGCTTGAGCGTTCGCTTGTTTCGGGGCGGGCGGCGGAGTTGGAGTGGTATCCGGCGGCGTTTTCCCCCTAATTTTCTTTGCTGCCTCGACGGCCGCGCCACGCTTGTCCCATACATACTTACCAGCAGATATCGCCCCTTTGGCTAAAAGTCCACCGGTTAAAATGTTTGCTAATAGCCCAAGCCCTGCTGCACTAGCAAAGTTCCCTTGTCCGAGTTGATTCAGCGCGCTAGTTAAAAGCCCCTTCAATGCGCCGACATAAGCATTCACAGAGATTTCAGCCAGCTTTGCAAAAATCGCTTCAAACTTCTTGCCACCTGGGCCGTTCACCCAGTCTTCGATTTTTGTTGCTGTTTCGTCCAAGGCATAGATGACTTTATCGCTTAAATCCATGTCCTTGAACTTGTTCCATTTCTCCCACTGCGATCGGTATTCATCAAGATAGTCCGGGTCCATTTTTGCTCGCAGCGGGTCAAATGTTGGCTTGGTCACGGTGAACGGCGATAAGATGTCGTCAAGCGCCTTTCCTATCCGCTTCCCGAATTTTTCGGCGCGGTCGGTGTTATTCTCGAAAATATCCGCTGTTGCGTGTGCCACTTTTTTAATTACCGGGAGCGTACCCTCTGCCGCAATAATTTGCAACGTTTCAAACGCGCCACGGAGTTGTTCCACCGCTCCCGCCGCGTTATCCATCTTTTCTTTCGCGACATCAAGCGCTGTTACTTTCGACATCTCATCATACATTTTCTTAATGCCGGCTGCGCCTTCTTTCGCCAGGATTGTCGCTGCTCGGATGGAGTCGGAGCCAAACATCTCAAAAAACGCATCGGTGCGCTCTTGGTCTGTTAACTTGCCGAATTTCTGATGCAAGATCTCCGCGACCTCGGCCATGTCTTTTAGCTGGCCATTTGCATCGAACAGGATATTTGTCCCATCCTTGAGGATCAGTCCGTATTTCCTAAATAGTTCAGCTGCTTTCTCCGATTTTGGTTGGACGTTAGCCAAGAACGTTTTTAGCGATGTTCCGGCGTCGCTTCCCTTTAGCATGTTGTTGGAGAACGCTGCCAGCGTCGCGTTCACTTCTTTAAAACTGACGCCGATACCATCGGCTACGGGACCGACCGCGCTCAGCGCATATTTCAACTCGTGTACATCGGACGATGACGCATTTGCCGCCCCTGCGAGGATATCTGCTACCTGAGCCGCTGTCAGCGCATCTTTCTTGAAACCGTGTAATGAGTCAGACATGATCTCGGCCGCTTCCGACAACTCAAGCCCGCCGGCTGTAGCTAAACTCAGTGCCGCTTTAAGTCCGCCAGCTTGCACGATCGCAGGAGAAATTCCTGCTTTTAATAATTCTTCAATCCCCTGCGCTGCCTCTAGCGCGCTGTATTTCGTGCTCGCGCCTGTCTCAAGCGCCAGCTGACGCATCTTCTCCATCTCTTGGCTCGTGAGTCCTGTGACAGCCTTGATCGATGAGAGCTGCGCCTCGAAGTCCATAGCCTTTTGGATAGAGGAGTACGCCGCCGCTGTCGTGGCTGCTGATGCCGCCGCCATAGGGAGAGCCGCCGCAACTGCGCTAGATACCCTGCCTCGAGTATCTTGAAACTGCTGCATCAACTGCTTCTGCTTTTGCAGCTGTTCCTTTACTTTTTGTTGCTTCTGCGCCACTTTTTCGAGCTGGGAAACTAATTTTTGATGCGCTGCGGCGTATTGCTCTGCCGAGAGCTTGCCGCTTTTATATTCCTTATCCAGTGCTCGCAAGCTGGATTTGAGTTCCTTTGCTTCCTGCTTCAGTTTCTCTGCTTTAGCCGAGGCCGAGGCGAAAGCGTTGGTGAAACTATTGCCCAGCCTACCGGCGATATGAAAGCTCATTTCTAACACTTTTCTAGCCAACGCCATCACCTCTCTGCCTCTTCTTTTTGGATTTCGTGGACAACATCAATCCATTCGTCTATCTCACTGAATGTTTGTCCGAGATAGTATTCCACTGATGTTGTCGTAGCCATAGCGAGCCTCAACGTCATTTTTCGGATGTCTTTTGTCCCTCTGATTCCGTATCGATTAAAAAAAGCTGCACTTGGGCTGTCACTTCAAGGAAGTCAGACCAATGCAGCTTCTGCAGATCGTCAGCAATCATCCCGGCTGCCCGAGCTGCGATTGCCAATTGTGTTTCTTGGCTAAGGATGTTAAAAGACACTTGTTTTAATCTCAATTCTTTCTCGATCGCTAAGATGTCCGCACCCGTCAATTTCTCTAAATCCAACTTAATCGTATCAATCTTTTCGCCGTTGACTTCAATCGGCCTAGCTAGCTTTACCTCCGGCACTTGTCTTCCCTCCTTACATGCCTAGTGCCTTGCGAACGCCAGCGAGATAGTCCGTGCCGTTCACAACGTATTTATAGTTCAATTTATCGAGTTCCACCAACGTTTTTCCATTGATGTCGATCTTGATGTATGAGACCTCGAATTCTGTACTGCCGTCATACGGCGATCCTTTTTCCATTTTTCCTGGATCGTTTTTCGTTGGGACCCCACGTACAAAAACCCGGCACGGCACTTGAGAGTATACGCCTGACGCTGCGTCCAACACTTGGTTGGCGCCACGGCAATCAAAAGACATGACCTCCGGCGCCATGACGGAAGCAAAATTCTCATTCAGAATCCGCCAGTTCAATGTCAGTTTCATCGATTGGAAATGACCGATGTTCGGCGACTCATACTCTCCGGCGATGCCTGCACCTCGCACAGTTTCGGTCATCGCCTCGAACGACGGGAGCTGGAGATCTGCCACTCCGACTAAGTGCCCACCATCCTTATACACGCGAAAGTCATTGAGTCTTTCAGGAACGAGATTGGCCATCTATATACCCCCTTATTATGCGAATAGCGTGTCTAAGTACGACACATCGTACTCAACGATGAACTCAATTTCTTCAGCCGGCGTCGGCGGCGTGACGAATAAGTGAAATTTCACCTTCCCGGCCAAGAGATCGGTTGTCGGATTCTCTTCTTGGCGAAACTCTACGCGACCGCCGAGCAGGGCGCCGATAGCTGTCAATCCGTTTAGCCACACATTTACACTGTCGACGAACTGGTCGATTAACCGCGGGTTTGTCGGGTCATCCACATTGCCCCAGAAGGACAGGATTAAAGTGTTTTCGATCCAATTGAACATCCGACGGACAGGGATAAATGAATCTTTCACGTCGGTATTGGACGGGTATACGCTCGTCCGGTTGCCCCAGAGCTTCCATCCGCCAATAAAATTCAACGCCGTCACGATGCCATTCGCGTTCAGGTATGCCGCCTGGTCTTGGCCAAGCGAGACCTCTTGCCCGTTTGCCACGAGGGTATCCATGACGAGTGATTTGTTCGACGGCGAGACAAACGGGATGCCTCCGTTCGCTTCATCCACTTGTGCAGCCACCGCTGCTGCGTGAGATGACATGTTATACACTTTATCGCCGAGCTTCACGTCTCCCCAAAACACATCCATATACTCGTCGATCAGCGAGTTTGCGTTCTTGTATTCAACCGCTTTAGTATACGTGTTGGCCGCCGTCGTATCTAAATCAACATACGCCCGAGCTTTAAACACACCATTGATGCTTTTGACTTTCGCGCGCATTACAGCAGCGATCGATGTCTTCTTGCTGTACTTAGGCACAACTAAGATACACGGGGTGAGCTGGAGAGTCGGGAATACAGAGTTCAACAACTCCAAACCAGTCGTTTTTCCTGTCGTCGCATCATACCCGCCGATAATATCACCGTCGGTCACTTTTGTTGGGTCCAGATATGAGTATGAGACTTGGAGAGATGTGACCGACGATGTAATCTGTCCGCCTTCCACAGCCGCGATGACTACTCGGCCCTGGTTATCGAACGAAGCCGTGTAGTCCCTCCCTTTTGTCAACGTAGTTCCGGCTGTTGTTTTCACTACAAGCGTGGATAACAGCACACCTTCTCGATCGATGACCGCTTGTTTGTTTTGTACATTCACCGATTGGTCCGATACATCCGTCTTGTGCTTCGCCGGGTCAAGAACATTGATGAAAACGACCGGAGATACGTTATACAACCGAAAATGGGTGTCCATCACTTCACAGAGGGTGAAACTCGAAAAACTATCACTATACCCTAGCTTTTGCGCCGCTTCGCTAAACGTGAATGCTAAAACAGGTCTGTTTACAGGCATCTCTTCCGTTAAATTGACTGGCGCTGTTCCGATCGCTACCGTCAACGCAGACAATGCCTGCACCGGAGATTTTACGCTCGTCGAATTCTCCGAGATGCTAATACCGTGTTTATACGCCATCTAAATTACCCCTTTCTAAAAAAATCAACCGTCTCTCGGTAAAAGACCGATTCTGCAGACGCCGGATCTTTTAAGTTGTTTTCAGCCAGCGCCAATCGTTCCGGCGGGACAAATAGTTGTTTCAACGACGGGCACTTTTCACAATACCCTTGCAGATGCGTCGGGATGCCGTTCGAAAAAATCGTGTATCTCGTCAATAATCCTCCTGGCAGCGATGGTCCGATGTAAACCAACGGTTGCATATCTTCCATGTTATCTGCCGTCGCCACCGCCTCTTTTTCCGCTTCTTTTTTCTTAGACATACATTATCCCTCCCTCGCTCTGTACAGTCGGCATCATATACTCTGCGGTGATGTACCCGACCCACTCCGGAGCATACTGCTCTTCGGGGATGTCAATCGACAATCCTTCGACGTTGAGTTGATATGCCCCAAACACCGGCTGTCTTAGCATCTCGTTCCGGATGCGTGTCAGCACATTCAGCACATCCCTAAAGCCTACTTGCGGGTCATCACACACCGTTCCAGCAATGATATGGATTTGTGCCCGGTTAATCCCATCTTTCACCCGCTCGCCCACATATCGCACGATGACGTGAGGGAAATCGGGCACATCTTGATCTTCCTTACGCCGTTTTGGAGGCAAGTATTGTTGTCGCACCTCTGGCGCCTTGCGAACCCCCTGATGCGTGGTCTGTAGATTATACTGCGACACCCACTGCTCGATCCTCTCCGTCAGCGCATCCACCAATCCTACGCTCGTCATGAGATGAGACATTTAAACTTCCTCCAGAACCCGGCTGATTTCGTGATCTAAACGTTCTTCCAGTTTTTCTTGCGCCCTTTCTTCCACCCATTGAGAAACATTCCGACTGCCAATCATCTGAGGAACAGAAGGGCCGTACAACTGCCGAATAGGCAATCTAGGATTACCGACGCGTTGAAAAACGCCGATATAACCCGACGATCTCATCTGGGCTGTAAACGCACGCGCAATCGGGCCGCCTTCTCCCCTTTTCACCGTAGCTGTTAACGGCTTCCTACGTCGTGGTTGCGGTTTTTTGGGCGATACCCGAAATTTAATGAGCGGGATAACGGACCCTCTTGAAACTACACTCGCCGATAAATCAGACTCGCTCGCCGGATAGATTTTAATGGTGTTGATGACATCACCGTGTTTGATGATGTATTCTTCTCTAACTTTTCTCGCCGCTTCTGTTCGCGCAGTATAAGCCGCCCGGTTGATTGCTCGCGAGGCCGCTCTGGGGATTTTTTCAGGCGTTTCCGACAGCGCCGCTTCCAACCGTTCCATATGTTCGACTTTCAATTCAATCATACAGATCACCCTTCATTCGCTGTTGCTGTGATTTTCAATACGCCAGCATCCTCAGCGACCGCCGTCACGTAATAATCATCACCATCGATATAAATCTGTTGTCCGATCACTGGCTTCTCATAGTCACTCGCCTTTACATACACGACTATGGTCGCCTGATATATCCCGTCTGTGATGCGATATAAGTCGACTGGATCGCGCGGGCGTTCGCCGAATTGGTCTTGGTCAACGATCGCCAGCACTTGCCGGCCGTCAATGTCGTGATATTCAGCGAATTCGTCGACGTTGAAGAATGTCGATACCTCTCGCTCGGCGTATGTTTTGAAATTACTCATGTCCTAACCTCGCATCGATCATCTCAATGACTTGCTGGCGCTCCGGCAGCTCCTCGAAATGATAACCAAGTTTTTCAGCGAAAAACACCAGCGAATGGTCATCAAACGCCTCGATATCCACACCGTTTTTCTGCGCATCATCAAAGAGGATGTCACAGATTTCCGCGTTTTTCATCTTTTGATCCACATCAACACCGACTTTTTTTGCGTATGAAAATAATTCAGTGCGCTTCATGGCGTGCAGCGTGGCCTTGAACGCCGCCATCCCGTCGGCCTCTTGCTCCTTTGACTCCACGCCCGGCGCCGTAGGAATAATCTCTATCGCTTTTAATTGCAGCAATTCCTTTGCTGCATCAGCAGAAAGCCCGGTGATCGTCTCACCAGGCTCATAAATCGTATGGTTATGTTTCACTCGCCAAATCGCCCGATACATGCGATGCGCCTCCTTACAGCACCGTTGCGACATAGATGCTGTCAATGTGTTGCGGAACAGGCAATGGCCGCGAAATCAACTGTACCCAGCGCGTTGACGGGTCTTTTTCTACCCACGAACGAGGAATACGTGGCAAATCCAACGTGCCCATCTCCATATCGATATACGCTCCGTAGAGCATATCGAACCGCGCTCGGCTGCTGGCGATAGCCACTGTCTTCTCGGGCACCATCGGCTTTTCTGCACCATCGTCATCGATATACCACTCGTCGTATGAGTAGATATTGAGTCCGAGCTCGGCGATGCGGCCAATGTATGTCGCTCCGTTAGGCAGTGCTTGCGGGTCGATCTGCCCAGTTTCTACCAAACGCAGATCGAGCATTTTTTGCACTTGCTGGTTTCTGAGAAACTCATCCACGACCTCACTCGAGAAGATCGCGATGTCCGGAGTAATCCCTGACGCCTTAATGACTTGCAATCGCCAGCGTTTCAGGTCGGCGAGTGGGTCGGCCGTCGACTCGTTCCACCTCGCTCCCGACGCAAGAGCCTCACGGTTAGTTAAGCCGAAGTCAATGATTTCGTCGACGCCGTCACCTTTGATGTGAATCTGACCCGTAAACAACGCTTGGGCGCACATCCATTCCTCGCGACGAGTGATCATATCGTCTAATTCAGCTAAATCCCGCCCTAATTGTTCAGCTGCGCGTTCGTCCGGAGAAACCCCAGAGTATAACGCCTCGCCTGCCAGGCGCTTTTGCAAATGCTCAGCCGTCGTCGGCATCTTCGGATTGACCAACGGCGCTTTATACGTATTGGTCCGATACCCTTCACGCTCTACGACTTTCCCGGATCGACGCGGATGGACGAACGGAGCCATGCGACGCCGGCCCTTTACAATGTCAACGTCTACATATTCGGTATCAAATGTACGCTGATTGTTGAAAAACGTATCTTTAAGGAATGTTTTTGGCGGCTTCATCTGACGCACGGCTTCGAGCATCGTACGAGTGCTGTATAAATCAATCGCCATTCTTCGCTACCTCCTTATCGTACAACCGACTTGATAAAAATGCCGACGGCACGCGCAGATGCTTTGTGATCCGCAACCGTATCGCCGGCAGCGACTGTCAATGCGTTTTCGTTGAATTCGCCGGTCAAGTAAACTGTAGCTTGCACATTTCCATTTGTCGTATCCGCATTTTCGGCTAGGACTGCGTATACCTTCTCGCTGCCGTCCGTCGCCGCCTTCGACACGACTTTTGCCAAGCCGGTCGCCGTCACTACTCCCAGCAACGTGCCGCGCGCTAATACTCCTTGACCTGCCGCTACCGTCACAGTATCATCCACCTTCGGCATGACGTGGCCGGCAAACAGGTTGTCCGGGATGTAAACTTCGCTCATTACTTAACACCTCTTTTCTGATTTGCTACTCGTACCATTGTGCTGATGACCCTGTCTTTCTCATCATCCTTAACTTGCGCCGCAGACTGATAATCGAGTTGGTTGACCGGAGCCGCATCTTGAATGGCCGCTGCCAAACGATTGACTCCTGACGACTTCAATACGTTGACAATTTTGATGGCCACCTGCTCCGCTGTTTCGCCCGTTTCGTATCGTGCTTGATTCAAAATCTCTTCACAACCCGGCGCTTCCAGCTCCTGCAGAGCCTTAAAACGCTCCCGTTCTGCTTTTACGCCATCGTTATAACCTTCCTGCTTCACAGCATTGTAAATGTCCGGATACTGTTTCGCTAAAATTTCTACAGTCAGTTCCATTTGTTGATTCACCTCCTTTCCTGTGTTGCTTGTAGCTGTCGCGTCAATCTTAGGTGGGTTTCTAAATCCTGTTATATCGAACGACAATCCGTTCATCACCAGCATCCCTCCTTTCATAGATGCCGCGACTGTTTTTCTCTCGTCAATCTCATCGATCAAACCATGCTCCAGCGCCTCTTCCGCTGTTAGCCACGTTTCTGCATTGAGCAATTCAATGAGTTTGTCGCGATCGATCCCTGATTTCTCTTGATATGCTGCGATAATCGATTCTCGGATTTTGTCCAGATCATCGGCGATTCGACGGAAATCGTTCGCGTTTCCCCATCCAAACGTCCACGGATTATGAATCATCATCATGGCGTTGCGTGGCATCACAACTGTATCGCCAGCCATGGCGATGACAGACGCGATGCTGGCCGCCAACCCGTCGATATAGACGGTCACTTTCGCCTGATGGCTACGTAGCAAGCTGTGAATGGCCTGACCTGCGAACACATTTCCGCCGTCGCTGTTGATTCGGACTCTCAGCTCTGAGATGTCCCCGAGACTTTTAAGCTCATCAGCAAACTGCTTAGGAGTGATCTCGTCGCTCGACCAACTACTATCGCCGATCCGACCGTATAACAGTAGTTCGGCACTATTCTTCGTTTTCGACGCCCGGAACTCCCAAAACTTCTTGGTTTTCTGAGGCATTCGTTAATAAACCTCCTTCTCGCATCATCTTTTCTTCTTTCGTTCTTTGGCGGACAATCATCTCAAAGTCTGAACCCGTCAATTCTGTGGCCTCTCTCGCTCTCGTGGAGAAACCTTCCTGGACGCGAATTTTTGCTGCGTTCACTTCTTTGAGAGGATCGATCTGACCTTGCGATGGTCCGTACCACTCAGCGTTTGAATACGCCGCTCGGATAATCGGATCATCAAAAAAGCCAGGAGCGTTAATGCGCCCTCTGGCCACTGCCTCGTATAAAAACTCATTGTATATCGGCTTGCAAAACTTTGAAATCAACCACGACCGACGCATCCGGAACATCTTCCATGCCTCCAACAACGCTGCTCGGCTGGCTGAATATGAGGCCGTAAAGTGTTTAACCAACACTTCATAAGGAATTTCAAGCGCCGCGCCGATTTGACGGGTCATCGACATGACAAAGCTATCAAACGCCGTGTTCGGCCGCGCCGGATTCACTTCTTTTACATCTTCGCCTTCCCCTAGCGCTATGATCGCGCCGTTGCCGAGCTCGTAACTATTTTCATCCGTCACATCAACCTGTTGCTCCAACGGCACTGCCTCGCCAAGTGGCGTCTCTGGCGTTTTTGAGGTGATGAATACAGTGAACATCCCACTCACAACTGCCGCCATCAGCTCGGCTTCACTGTACCGAGTCAGCTGTTTCAGCGATTCAATGACCGGAGCGAGAATTGGAACACCCCTCCGCTGTCCTGGCCGTTCAAACTCCATGAGATGCAGCACGTTTCTCCGACCGGTTCTTTCACCAAACACCGGCACCCGCGCCCACTTGTTTTGCATACTTTTGCTGTCCAATGGGTGCTTTTGCGCAATATAGTAGGCAATCGGCGCTCCGAACTGATCCACCTCGATGCCGCCGCGAATATTCGGACTGGTCACTCCCGGCGGATTACACACCCGATCCGCTTCGATTACAGCGATTTTTAGTGCGTACGGGTTCCCCGGCCTCTCGATCATCGGCATCGTACAGAAAACATCACCAGACATCAGCATGGACAGAAAAACGAGCGCCTGCATCTCATAAAAATCGAGCATTCGTCCGGCATCGCAGTCCTCGGCCCAAAGCTGAAACTCTCTCTCAACGTGCCGCTCCCACTCATCCGCCTCTTCGTCACTCATTCCTAAAAAATCGGCGTCAATCTGTGGTTTTACACGCAATCCGTACCCGACTACGTTGGTCCGCAACGTTTTTAGCGCCCCTGTGGCCAACGGACCGCCCATATATAGGTCGCGAGAGCGCTGGCGCAACACCTCTAGGTTGTCTGTGATGTCATCATCCGGGCTGCCACCTTTATGGTTCCAGCCGATCAGAGACTTTTTCGTCCGGCTGGCTCCGTGATTGCCGTACCCCGAGTTCAATACCCTCAATGTCCGCCTCGCTGCTTCGCGCCGAAGTGCACGTTCTGGAGAGACAACTTCGACGACCTTATCAATCATCTTTTGGATCATAGGTCACGCGGTACGACTCTCAGCACACGCGCACCGCTCCCCCTCCCTTTCTCAAGCCGAGTGACTTCATTGCTCCAGAACTGTATGCGCTTTGCGATTTCACCTAAATCGGCTCTAGTCAGTTCTCTCGTACCAATCCTGTATCTCTGGCCTGTTGAAACGGCCAGCTCCGCGTCCATCCATGCTTGTAGATGCTGTCGTGCCTCTTGCAAGGTCCATGCTCCCATCGTCCATGCCCCCTTTCCTTACAGACTGATCCCCTTGCTGATGAGTCGACGGCGTCGCGACTTCATCCCGCTCGTCATCGGGCTATTTTGCTTGAAATAGTCTCCCTTTTTTTGAGATTGCGCGATCATTTCTAGATTCGGATTTAAGATTTCGAGTGCAGCTGTCGCATAGTTCCGGCAGTCAAGAGGCTCGTTTCTTGTGCCAGGGCGCTTGATCCACTCTAGCTTCGGTCGCCCCTTGTGATACCGAATGACCCTTTTTTCTGAGGTAAGACCATCAAAATACCGTTGGTCATACCCCTTTTCCGGTTCAATCGGAAAATGGCAATAGCCGGCCTCGCCCGGAAACTGCACTTTTAGGCGTGACAAAATCAATTCTTTTCCTGCGTCAACGCCGATTGTGAATAACGGAACCCGTCGCCGGTTCGTTCGGCTGGCGCGGCTCACGATCGGAATGCCCTCGCCGCCTTGACCCTTAATAGCGAATATTCTTCTGTGCTCACGAGGCTTCACGAAGTCATATACCTCGGTGGTGTAGTGACCTCCCGAGTCGATGCAAGTACAAGCGATGCCAATCGCAACGCCGTCAGCATATTTCCATGTCCGGCTGAGATACTCGTCAAGCTGCTGCCATACAGCCGGTTGTCCCGGGTCACCGTAGATTGCCCGATATTCAATACCCCATGACTCTTTTCCAACACCCCATCCAACCACTTCTATTTCAAGACGGTCATCCTGTACGTCCACGCCGGCTGTCAGAAGCAACACGCCGTCAGGGACTTCACAATTATACCGCTCGCGTCGATTAACAAGGTCATTGGATTCAACGCCATCGCCTTGTTCTTCCCATGCCTCGCCGAGAGTCGTATTTACCCATGCTTTCAGCCGTTCGGGCCCTCCGGCCTTCGCTTCTTTGAATTCCTGGACGATCGTCGACCATCGTTTCCATGGGCTAGCTAACTCATTTAAATGAAATCCTCGGACTTTAATGTTTTTTGCCTTAGCGACCCATTTGCCTTGGCCAGCCTTCCAAGCAAACTCATCGTGACGCGCGCCGCAGTGAATGCACTCCATCGTCACGTCGTCAAACCGGATCTGCGCCCACGTCAACGGCTGATACTTCCCGCAGGTTGGGCAAGGCAAGCACCACTCTTCCTGGCTGCTACCTAAAAAAGCCGCTTCGATGCGGCTTACTCCCTTGATGGTCGGCGTGCTGACATAGACCTTTTTGCGATTGAAAAAGGTGGTCGTTCGTTTTTCCGCGAGTGTCAACGGGTCCCCTTCAGCGCCGGCGCTCGCTGGAAAACGGTCTACCTCGTCGGCCAACAGGATCCGGATTGGTCGGCTGGCCAATCCCGACGGCGAGTTCGCCCCGACCATCGTGATGTGTCCGCCGGGAAACGTCTTGTGCAGAACGGTATTCCCGCTGTCTCGGCTTCGGGCGTCTGCCACTTTCCCTCGAAGCGCTGGTGTATCGCGCAACATCGGAGCAAGACGGTCTTTCGAGAACGCCTGGGCCATCTGCAACGTCGGTTGCATGACCATGATCGGGGCCGGGTCGTAGTCAATATGATACCCGATGATGTTGAGGAGAATCTCCGTTTTCCCGACCTGCGCACTTGTCATGACCACCACCGTTTCCACGGCCGGATCGTTGATGGCATCCATGATCTCACGCTGGTATGGAGCTCGATCCGTTCTCCACTGTCCAGGCTCAGCTGATGACTCCGACGACAAACGGCGGTATAAATCTGCCCATTCGGAGACGGTCAATTCCGGAGGAGGCGCGACCACTTGGGCAATTTCTCTAAATAGCCCCTCGGTGTCATTTTTCCTTCTTTTTACGGCCATCGCGCCGCTTCTCCTTTTCTGTTATGTCCCCGCCAACCTCCTCGCTGCCTTCCTCCGTTTCATCCATGCCTATCGCTAACTTGTCCTTGCTCTGCGCATAAAAGACGTGCGGGTCATACTCGGATAGCTCTTGCAAGGCCTCATATACCTCTTTTTTGATGATGTCCTGCACAACAGCTAAGTCTGTTTGGGCTAACAGGCGAGGGGCCGTTTTGCTCGGTATCGCCAGTACGCGCGCCCGAAACGCCGACAGCATATTATTCATCACGCGTCGGACATCTTCGGATCGATGCAACTCCCCGCGCATAATTTGCAGTTCCAACTCAACCTTTTGGCGGTTTGCTCTTGTGAGAAGGGTTTTTTCTTTCGTGAGGTCGAGCTCTTCCTCAGTTTTTTCGGCCTGTTCTTTGATAAAAGCGATGTACCGCTGGACGGATGCTTTTAGGTCATATTTTCCTCGGCTGATTTTCACCAATGCCTCTTCTTTTTCCAGCTGACGAATACGCCGGTCGCTCAAGCCGAAGATTTCCGCAAGCTCAGAGGTCGATACTTCAATTGTTTTTCCTTTCAACCCCTGTTCTGACAAGAGTTTCACCACCTTTCACGACAATCCGGTCGAACACGGCGGACCGGAAACGGAAATGGACTCCGCCACCCTGTCGCTGGCCGTTTTTCGGGGCTCGCACGACCCGCACCCCGACCGGGAGCCAGAAGGACCCGTGAGTTATCCACAGCTATTTTGGCTTTTCAGCGCCCTTGCCAGGACTTGAACCCGGACTCTCAGGGTAGAAACCTGATGTGCTATCCATTACACTACAAGGGCAAAAATGAACAAATAAAAAAGCACCCGATTAGTCAGGCGTTCTTTTTTCTTGTGCTTTGGTTTATTCTCATCATGCAATTTGTACATGGTATCACCTCAAATGAAAAACGCCACCCGACCGGGTGACGTCAGGTGAAGGAGAATCTCAGGCTTTGGTTCAACCCGCCCTATGCTACCATCATATCACCTCAACGGCCAAACAATCCGCCAAAAATCTGCCTTTTTTCTGCCACTCTTATGTTAACTTTACCTCACCAATGCCGACTCCCCCGCTTCCTGTTTTTCTTAAACAACCGCCTGGCCATCTCGTGCATTTCGTCTTTCGGCTTGCTGCGGATGATGTTGGATACATCCACCGTCGTCAGTTTCCGCTTCCCGATCCGGTACCCCTTTTTGTTTAGCTCTTGCACCACCTTTGTGACACTTTCCAGCTGGACGTATAAATAGACGGCTTCGTCTTCCATCGTGACCGGCGTGTAACTTTCGATCTTCTGAATGTATTCTTGCAAGTATTCGATGCGCTTTTTCGCTTCCTCGACTAACACTTGCTTTCCCTCCAATGACTTCACTTCAATTTACAGACTGATGCACTCGCCCTGTTCATGAACCCCTTGATATTTCTAGCTTCAAGCTATTTTACAAAATGAGTGCACACCATGATTTTTTATGTTGTACTAATAGCAAAAAAGAAAAATCATATCTTGTATTTCATCATCGCCTTATCCATTGCATCTTGATTTACGCCGATATACTTTAAGGTGATATGTGGGCTTGAGTGATTGAACAGCTCTTGAAGCATTGCAACGTCTTTAGTCTGCTGGTAAAAATGATAACCGAACGTCTTCCTCAGCGTATGCGTGCCCACCTCATCTAGTGACACGTATTCAGCCGCATCTCGAAGGATGCGATACGCTGTCGAGCGATCAATAGGACGGTTCCCACCTTGCCGACTTCGAAAGGCATATTCACCATCCTTGAGCGTTTTGGCGTATTCAATCAGCTCCTTTCGAATGGACGGCGGGATCCGGATCCGCTTCTCCTTTCTCGTCTTCTTTTCCCGCAGTTTCAAATGCGTCTGCAGCAAATCTTCCTTCTTCAATTGCAATAGGTCTGATATTCTCAGTCCTGTGTTGATGCCGAGGACAAATAGGATGTAGTTGCGTTTGTTTCGCTGCAGCAAATATTTCTTCATGGCTGCAATCTTCTCCGGATCGCGAATCGGCTGAACAAAGTTCACGATAGAGTCACCTCGCTTTTTTCCTCGCGATACACTTCGATTTTTAAAGCAAAGGCGAGCTTGTAAAATGCTCTCGATTTCAGCCGGTAATACTTCCGTTCACTCATGCCAAGCTCAGGATACACTTCATAGTCGTAGACATCCTCCCATGACATATATCGTCGGACAATAATGGCACGCTCCCATTTGCTTAGACGATTCACCGCACTTGTAATCCGCCGGATGTACTCGTCTCGCTCACGCTCATAATCGACGTTACGGATTGCGATGTTCTCTGTCGAGGAGCGAAGCTGATTGGACGGCGCAGGAACAAGTGAATAACATTGTGTGACTCTTGGCATTTGGTCGAGCCGAAGCGTCAGCAGGTAGACCCGGTATTTCTCCAGCGCCGCCTCCACCGCCCTTTTAGTAGCCGCGCGATCAATCTCTGGCAACATGAACTCTCTCAACGTTCTCCCTCCTATCGCTGGCGGAATGCGCCGCCTTTGCCGCGCCGATACACCGGACGGCAGACGCCCATCAGCTCCTTAATCTCCCGCTCCGTTAGCCGTTCCTTGTCACGTTTTTGCTTCCGTTCTTTTCGGTTCCACTCCGGCCGATAGGCCATGTTATTGGCCTTGATCCATTTTTGCATTTGATCCTGCATGGTGCGCATCCGTTTTCCCTCCCCTTTCATCGCAAAAGAAAAGAGGACACCAATCATACAGGGATCTCCCTGCATCATCAGTGTCCTCACGCTCTCGGTCTTGGACATATTTGGATTTACTCCC
Source organism: Geobacillus jurassicus NBRC 107829 (assembly GCF_001544315.1). Taxonomy (GTDB): domain Bacteria; phylum Bacillota; class Bacilli; order Bacillales; family Anoxybacillaceae; genus Geobacillus; species Geobacillus jurassicus. The sequence continues at coordinate 23,720 of NZ_BCQG01000027.1, read as the reverse complement.
ATTATATCAAAATGGCTGCCTTTTGTAACAAGATTCGGAACGTTTCTCGTCCCTTCGGCGTCACGAGCGTCTGCACATCAGCTCGTCCATTTCGTTCCCACTCCTTCAACTCAAATAAGGACGGTACGTATTGAGCATACGGCTTCAACTTTCCTTTTTGGTCTCGATATATATACTTTTTCTGCAGCAGCCAATCGATAAATGCCTTTGGTTTGATTTTCAGTTCCTTGGCCGTATCCCTAAAGTTTGTCAACAACCGCCGATCAACGAGTGCGTCAAAGTAGTCGGCTTTCGGTTGCATCGCCGCGATCTGTTCATTTTGTTTCCGGACCGTTTCTAATGTAGCGCGGAATAAAAGCTTTGTCTGCTCGTCAGCATGTTTTAGATAGGTTTCGACGAACAAATCGTCATTCGCTACATAGCCGCCAGTTTTTCGTATGGTCGGAATAACCTCGTGCGTAATCCAACGTTTAAATTGACGCGCTTCTGGCTTGTTACTTGTAAGTATCAAAGAATATAGTCCTGCTTCGTTTACAACGGTTGTCTGCTGTTGGCGCCCTAATGAATCGATGAGGTAAACTTTATTTACCTCATCTTCATCAAGCCTAGATACCGCCATTTTATGATTAGAATGGTTCAGTATATCACAAACATCTTTTGCTACAAACCAAACTTCATCATTCTTTATAATCGTTCGTACTTGACTGCCGCTGTAAATAAACACTTTTTGCAATTGATTCATCCAAAATCCCTCCCATAAACTACACCACTATCTCTCAAAAATGAAGCAGAATTTACTTTTCCGTGATATTTTTTCTATCCTCTTCACCGACAATGACGATGTCATCCTTCCCCTGAATCCCTACTGCCGCTCCGAATTGAAAAACGAGCTTATATGGTGTGACCCCGTTATTATTTTCTTGAACTATGCCGATCAATCCACTAAAAAACCCGCGTTTTTTATAAGCCAACTTACCAATCAATTCTCGATCCAGTTTTTCCTCCCGCTTCCGCATTAAAACAACTCGCTTTCCTCATACTTAATCCGCGCTGTCTTGCCTTTTGCCGTCTCAATGATCGTATAGCCATGTTCTACTGCCTCTGCTACCTTTGCTTTCCCTTGCACACCATCGATGACAATTACAAGCACCTTGCCAGGCACAACGGGATGCGAAACCGTCATGTTATCTATATCAATCTGCAATTCTTGTGCTCTTCTCACTTGGATCCCTCCATGTGGTATAATTGAGGTGGACTGTCGGGAGGGATCCCGGCTTTTTTGTTTCATTCGATCACTTTCCACCCTCGCCGAATCTTGCTTCGCAGCTCACATTTTCGCAACGGCTCATATACATAAACTGCATCATGGTTTTCTCTGCGATATAACAAATACCATTTGGCCTTCCGCTTACGACGCTTCATTCAATATTCACATCCGAATTTAGCTTTTCAAGCGTTATTAAGTGCGCATATTTAAACTTCAACACCTCGCAATACACGACGGCATCGATCATTTCTTGCTGTAAATGCTCCAGCCACTCGGTGAACGTATAATGCGCTGGAGTCACAGTCGTTCCGTATTTCTGAATTCCTTTTTCAGTCTGTGTCTCAAGCAACTTTTGCACGTTGCGGAGGATTTGATTTTTGTTAAGTTCATCCAGCCAATGCTGAGCATCCATTGTAGTCGCCACCTCTCAATATCCGCATTCCTGGCGGTGATGGTTGAGCGCATTTTTTCGGAGATATTCAGCCTCAATTTGATCAAATGTGAAACCTAGCTGTTTCCCTAATCCAAATAACTCCTGCCCGCTAAGTCCTTTCTCTTTCACAATGCGTTCGTCTAACTCCCTCTGCAGCTTGAATAGTCTTTTCAGTTTCATCGCCGTGTCCCCCTTGATCTCGGCCAGCGCCAGTCAATGATTCGGCGGTTGTCGTCATCGTAGTATTTACGCGGACGATTTCGGTATGCTTCCAGTTCTTCCGGCGTGAGATAGCTGATTTTCACTGGTCCATGCAGTGATTGACGTTGTTTTTTCATGGTCTCTTCCCCCTAATCGTTGTTTCATTTCTTGCCACGCCCGATGCTTATATATTTCCGGGCACTCTTCAAAGCGAATGATGGTCACCAGTTGCTGTACGGTCGCCTTGGACCAATCCATGTGATTGATCACCTCTCACCCGTTCGTATTCACGTTGAATCTCTTCTGTGGTCAGTTTTGAGAGCGCCCGGCCATCGCTAGCAGAAAAGATGCCTTTCCGGCGCAAGTGCTGAATGAGTGCGTATTTCAGCAACATCAAACCGATCACCTCCCACTCGTTTGGAGCTTTGTAAATAGCGCATCCAGGCGTGACACAGTGTAGTCTTTGTTATTGATTTTCACCGTCAGCAAATTGGTTCTTGTGATGCCACAGTGCTCAAGGATATTGAGAAAATCCGCCTCCGAGCATACGCTGGCCGTCAAACCGATCACCGATCCAACCTCATTCCGATACTCCAATCGGATCCATATCGGGTATCCCACGACGATCACCCATCTCTGTATTTTTTCAGACGTTCCTCAAGCTCTCGGCGCGCCTGTTCGACGTCAAAGTCGTCATCCTCCGGTTGGCTATAGTCCATCTTCAGCCAGTCCGGTACGATCTCGGTGCGCACTGGAGTCCGCATCTTTCGGCCGACGTCGGAAACAGTTGAGGCTTTACGTTTTTTCAGTTGTTGCTCCCGAAATGCCAATTGTGCCGCTCTCACCTGGTCAACGGTACGATAGCCTTTTTCGAACCAGTCACGCAAAATGGTTTCAACGTATTTCCACGTCTTGGCCCCGTTCTCCACCGCGATTTTCAACGCCTCTAAGACCAACTCCTCGGACGTATCGTCCACCCAGGAGACGATCTTTTCTCCTATGTAGCTGCCAACGGTGCCAAAGCCGTTTTGTTCAACGAATTGAATAATCTCTCGGAAGGAATGCACGCGCGCGTCTTCTTCATCATCTTCTGTTTTAATCTCTGTGGTATTCTCTGCTGTAATATCTGGTATTGGTCTGGTCAAGTTGAACGCCTCGACTGGCCAATTTGAGCAGTTGGACTGTTCATCTTGAACGGATGGAGCGACGATTTCGTCAGTCGTCTGCTCATTTTGAGCAGTCGAAGTGTCATCTTGAACCGTCGTCTGTTCATCTTGGTTAGACGGTTGTGTGAATTGAGCTAGTTTGTCATAGTCGATCCGATACCATTTCGTTTTGTCGATCTTCGAGCGATTGAAATTCGCCGAGACGATGATCCCGATCTTCTCCAGTTTGGTGATGATCCGGCGAATCGTGCTTTCTGACCAAAACGGGAATTGCTCCCGCCAGTCCTCGTAAGTGTTATAGACCCACTTATAGCCGTCATGGACGTTTTCGCTTTTCTCGAGCCAATAATGCAGCTGCTGAACGACGATGCTTTCGTTCAGTCCGATCGCCACGGCGAGTTGTGGCAAAATAACCAACGGCTGATCATCTAAAAGCAAGGTTGCCATGTCATCCCCTCCCCTTGAAAAAGCTGTTTTGCTATGGCATGATAAAAACTAGAGTTCTGAAATAAAAAACTGAATCCCGCCAATTTCAAGCTCGGAGGCCATTTCATTAGCGATCCGCCGGCACTCGGTTACAGTGAGCGCGTAGACGAGTGCTGTTTGGATCGTCTCGAAATGGCCGTTTTCCTTCACGACAAATTCCACTTCAAATAGCATATTCTTCGCCCTGGAAGCATATCGTAGAATGGGAGCTTCCGGCCCTCCTTTCTCAACCAGCATCAGAAATGCCGCCTTTTTGCAACAGTTGTTTCAACTTCTCATAGACGGCTTTTGGTTCTCGATTGAGCCGATTTGCGAGCTCATCAATCGTCAATACCTTGCGATGATGCCAAAGGTAGAACACTTCCTCTGCCGACCACCGTCCCTTTCGCTTTGGTGTGTTCTGCGCCTGTTCCACAACCGGCTCTCTAGGTTGGGGATCGGCCGGAGAATCACCTTCAAGAAGAGCTGCCAGTTGCCGCATCTCTTGACTGACCGGGCAAACTTGCAAACATACAGTGCTTCGATATTTGATCCGCTCGGGGCACGTGCGGCAATGTGAATCGAGCAATTCGCAGATTTGCAGCCGGATGTGCCTTTTTTCATGTTTATCAAGCTTATTCACGCATTCCGCTCCTCTCCCAGCTTCACAAAATCAATTTGAATGCCGCGTCGTTGCATATCTCGTATAATGCTCAACAACTGCTGACGCCGGGCTTCTTTTCGTTCGAGTTCTTGCAACTGTCTGACTAAATACTGCAACTCAGACATCTCAATAACCATCGTTTCATAATCGCGGTTTTGCAGCGCCTCCTGTATGTACTCGATGCACCGTAATGCCTTTTGCCGCAAATCCGCCTCTTGATAAACGATCATATGGATCACCGCCATTCCTCCTTCGTTATGATTTCCTCCAGGCGTTGTCGCAATGACCATACATGTATTGTGGCGCGGCTCCCCTTTCGGATCGTCGCCCGCTCTCGCTCGGCCTGGCCGGCGCTCATGCGCACCGACTGAAGCACAAGCGCTTGCGGGCTGGGGGCACACCCGCCGCCTGTACTCCAGTCGGCAAGCATGAGCTTGCCTTTTGGTTGGCAACATGATATGTTTGGGATAGGGCTGGTTTTTTAGGAAGCAGTGAGCGTTTGGCTTGCTGCTTCTTTCATGCTGACAAGCTTTGCTTTGGCTTCTTGCTCAATGGCTTCGATCAACTCCGGATGATTGCGCAACTCGGCGCATACCTCCCGAACTTCTCGGGCTGTCATTAATGAACTGGCTACCCATACCACGTACATTACCACCACTCCTTCCGTGATTGTTCCAATCGTTCGTTCATTTTCTTTTTCCACCCGAGCAGTGCTTTCCCATATTCGCTATTGAGTTTTCGCTCTTTTGAAAGCCGCACAACTTCACTTGTATACCAATGGATAGCCTCAACATCCGTCATTTCTGCTAAATTCGGCAGTTTAAACACTGTTTTTTCCTCCTTTGTCATTGTCGAATGAATCCTTTCGCTTGCAGTTTCGCACGATGCTTTTGCCACATTTCCCACCAGGAAAAGCCGTAATCCATGCAAATGACCGCAACGTATTGCGTGAGAGCGACAATCGCGTCGATCGCCTGCATCATCGCCTCTTCCAATCGCTGTTTGTCAAACTCTCGAATCGACCTGGGATGATTCGCCACACAGACACTTTCGATCGCCTCGAGAGCTTCTGTGAGCTCCTCGCGTGTTTTCATCGCCACACTCGCCCGGTGAAGGTCAACTGCATCCCCATCGAGCCTCACTGGCCCCCAGCCGGTATACTCTGCCGCTGCCTCGAGCGCCACCCACGGATTGTTATGCTTTTCAGCGAAATATTTCGATATGTTCGGCTGCACCCGATATCGCCCATTTTCCTGGTGCGATACCGATTCGCGAGATTCATAGATTTCAAACGATAGTTGTTGCTGCGTCATCCCTGTTTTCTGCCGCGCCGTTTTCACCGCATCGGCCGCTCTACCGCGTTTCATCCTCCGGGCTCCCCTTTCTACCATCCACCTTTAATTTTTCTGTTACATTATCGATAGAACGGTAGCAATCCAGCACCGCCTCGGCGATTTGCCGCAGGATCGGATTACCTTTTTGCCATTCTTGCTCAAACCATTGCTTTCGCTCCTCTGGGCTCATGAGTACCAATGGGGAGTGAACGATCACCGTCGTGTTGCCGTATTTGAATTCCTTCATGCCCGCATTCCCCCTTTGTTCATGTTTATGCGGAGCATGAGGGGCATTTGATGACATTCGGTTCACCTCGCATCATAGTATCTAACCATTGTCTGATAATCGACGACCGGCGCTGTTTCATTCAACCAATCGAGCACCTTGGCGATCCCCAGCGCCGCGTCGTCTTTCGTAAATGCCGGGTCATCCTTCAGTTGCATGATGATCACCAGCAGCCGATGCTTCAGCTCGGCCATAGCCCATTGATCCTGAATGGTGTTCATGCTGTCACCTGCCTTGAAGGATTTTCCTTCCCTCCTGTCGAATGATGGCAACGGGAAGGGGGTGATAACATGTACTCTGTTCAGCAATTGCAAGCTTTGGATTGCTTACTAAAAAAGGTTGTCGGAGATCACTTCAAATTGGTTATTGAACTTAATGGCCAATACTGGTACGGCGATTTTGTTCGATTGGACGGAAATGCCCTTTATCAGCACTTCATTGACGGCATAGGTGCTATTGAGAAACATACATTTTACATTGACAGCCCTAATGCACCTAATATGGTGAAAAAGATTTGGCAGTCTTATTTGGCTGCAATCGAACCATTTCGTCGTCATCCTTTTGGGAGTAATCCCTTTGAGCGTCTCCGTGATTTGCCTTTGCTTTTTGAAACTTTGGTCAACATCTTAGCTAAAGCTGATATTGCCGATGAAGACAGCCCGCTTTCGCCTTGTTTGTTTAATGCCCGATCACTTAACGGTGACGGAAGTTTACCCTTTATTTACTTAGGGAACGAAAAACTTAAATTAGTTTCTCTTATTCGGATTGCCGAAGAATAAGTTTCCAGTACCATCTGATGCGATCGTAAATCGCTTCTTCTTTTTCGATCTCTGATTTGTTTTCGTCAGCAAGGATTTGAGAAATCTGCTCTTTCAAGTGAAAGAGTGGATTTCTCGCCACTTTTCTTTTAGGGATTTCGATCGCTGCTCTTTCGATCCAGCTGGTGAATTCGTGTTCATCCATCTTTTCGATCTCTTCAGGGGTCGGTAAAAACTTGCCTAACTGAATGTTTTTCCTGAGCAACTCAATGAACGTTTGCTCTTGATCCGTCATCCGTCTCACCTCCTTTGCGGGCAAGGGGATATGTTTTTGAAAACTTCTTATGATGATCCTGTTTTACGCAACTTTTGGTTACCTTCTGTTTCAAAAAAAATTGTCCAACTTATCCCAAGGACAGGCGCGATTTTTTTTGCCACGTCAACAGATGGTCTCCTATCTCCATTTTCAATCATACTATAGTACTGCCTTGTGATGTTTGCTCCAGACAGGGACACAACCTGTTCTTGAGTTAATTGTTTGGCTTCTCTGGCCTTAATTAACATATCCCTAAGTTGTTCTTTGGTCACTATCTATCACCACCTCACAGCAACCAAAAGTTGCTCATCTAATTTAAATTATACGCAACAAAAAGTTGCTGTCAATACCAAAAAGAAATTTTTAGTTTCCTTCCCACTATTTTTATTTGTGGCAACAATATGTTGCATTATAATTGTTTATAGATGAGCGAAAAGAGGGATTTTCGATGTTCCCCAAGAGACTCAAAGCATTGAGATTGCAAAGAAAATTAACCCACCAAGATATGGCCGATTTATTGGGCATCACTAGACAAGGTTACTCAAAATACGAAAACGGCCAAAGTCAACCGGACATCGATACAATTAATAAACTGGCCGAGTTTTTCAACGTCACCACCGACTACCTCCTCGGCCGGACTGACCATCCGAACCCACCGGAGCAGGATGACATGCCAGAGGAGCTCAAGGATCCCGAGCTGGGGTTGTTCTTCAAGGAATTGGCTGAGGCGCCGGAGGAACGGCGGGAGCAATTACTGAAGATATGGGAGATCCTGAAGAGCGAAGGGGATCGGAAACCAAATGGCAGGTGACGTTTTTGGGGTTATATTTGTGATAGGTGATTATTATGACTTTTGGTAAAAGACTCCGCTTCTTGCGGAAAAAAATGAATATGACTCAGAAGGACTTGGCTGATAAGTTCAGTCTCGGCGAGAGCACAATTGGAATGTATGAAAGGGATGAAAGAGAGCCCTCTTTTGAATTCGTTAGACAGCTCGCCGACTTTTTCAACGTCACCACTGACTACCTCCTCGGCCGAACTGACCATCCGAACCCGCCGGAGCAGGATGATATTCCAGAGGAGCTCAAGGATCCGGAACTGGGGCTGTTCTTTAAAGAACTGGCTGAGGCGCCGGAGGAACGGCGGGAGCAATTACTGAAGATATGGGAGATCCTCAAGAGCGAGGGGGATCGGAAGACAAAAGATAAATGAGCTTGTTACTTTTAGGGGAGAGGAAACAATGGGGATTTTGCAACGCTTTCTCGGGAAAATAATGAAAAAGGATAAAGACATTGATGCCTCAATTAACGAAGATCTCGTAAATACGAGCAACACAACACCTTCTTCTGACAATCGTGGAGGCGTAGAAATACAGTCTACACCGATAACTGTAACTGTCGAATATGGCTTTTCTTCATCTCATACAAACAAGAAAATGGAGACGCCTTCAGATAATCATTATACTTATCAAAAAGCGACATTCACCCCTGACGACTATGTAGTCTTAGACTTTGAAACAACGGGATTAAACCCGGAGAAAGACGCTATTATCCAAATCGCGGCGATACGTTTTCGAAATCATGAGCCAATCGAACAATTTGTTTCGTTCGTTAACCCTAAGAGACCGATCCCATCTAAAATAACGGACATTACGGGGATCACAGATGGAGATGTGAAAGATGCTCCTACAATTGAAGAGATCTTCCTGGATTTCATCCAATTCCTAAAGGATGATGTACTGATCGCTCACAATGCTCCTTTTGACATGAAGTTTTTATTAAGCAACGCTCAACGGCTAGGAATAGAAAAGCCAAACAATCTCGTCATTGACACGCTAACACTGGCTAGAAAATACATACCGGAGACGCCCAATCATCAGCTGGAAACACTGAAACAGTGGTTACAATTAGAGGTGAGTTCCCATCACGCGTTGGATGATTGTTTGACTTGTGCCGCTGTTTATCGAACATGCCAAAAACGGAGAGAGGAAAAATTTCGTCTTTCCGATGATGAAAAAAGAGCTTATGACATTGTTCTGCGCATATTAAGTGATCATAACCGCGACACTAGTCTTGTTCGTCATTCCCGAACATCGACTTACTTGGATATACAAGCGTTTTACTCGTTTGCCCGAATCAAGTTAACAGGCAAAAAGAAATACTTGCTCTCCAAACGATTAGAACAAGAAATCATCGAGCTGTGTCCTGGCGTTGTTTGTGAGCCAGCTTCGAAAAATGAATCAGGACAAACGCGCATTTTGATTCGAACTCCTGATGATTTATTGCCCTTGTCTTCGCTGATTGTTAAAGATTTTGATAAGGCCTTAAAATCATTAGAAGACTATCGAAAGTATGTCGGTAAAGCTGAAAAAGTCATCGAGGATTATTTGAGTCTATAAACTATACGGATATGCAGCGAGAAAGGACATCACCGCCACGTGGCTTGATGTCTTTTTTATTCTTGTATGAAATGGGGGAGAGAAAATGAGCAAGTTCAAAGAAATTGAAGACTATCGCAAGTTCACCTCAAAAGCCGAGTTGCACAAGTCCATCAATTCTCTGATCGGAATTATCCATGGGATCCGTTCCGATCACATCACTAACAAAGAGGAGATTGCTGAACTCATTCATTGGTGCAACCTACATAGACGATTTGCAAAAAAAGCGCCTTTTAACGAAATTATCCCGTTAATTGACCAAGCTTTGCTGGACAACAAATTGGAAGAAGAAGAGTTTGAGGATATTCTGTGGCTTTGCAACAACATTATTAATGAGAACGATTTTAACAGCTATTATGATGTCATCACATCATCTATACAGCAGCTACACGGGATTCTCCACGGCATCATGGCAGACAACGTTTTGAATGACATGGAAATTGAACAACTGTCCATTTGGATCGATGACCATGACTTTTTAAGAGGGACATATCCCTTTGACGAGATCCATAGCCTGCTGGTAAGTGTAAAGCAAGACGGGATGATCAGCGAAGACGAGAAAAACTTGCTAAAAGCCTTTTTTACCACTTTTATTGATACAAAGGTATCCCGCAACATCCATGAATTAGACGTAAAATTCCTGCAAAGCCAATACTCAATCAGTGGCATATGCGCTGTTAATCCAGAAATCATATTCGAAAATAAAGTGTTCTCCTTTACTGGCGCCTCTCACAGGGCTACACGCAACGAGATTGCCCGCGTCATTCAAGAGATGGGCGGAATATTCAACAACAATGTCACTAAGAGTACCAACTACCTCATCGTGGGGGGCAACGGCAATCCTTGCTGGGCGTTCGCTTGCTATGGACGGAAAGTTGAGAAAGCGATTGAATTAAGGAAAAAAGGCACGCCAATCGTTATCGTACACGAAAATGATTTTTGGGATGAAGTAGTGATTTAAAGTGCTGTAGTTATAGATTAACCACATTTATCCTGACATCATATACTTTCGACACTAATTCGTATCCCAAATGTCATTGTAACAATAAAAAATGTAACAGGGGTAGAAACGCATGAAAGAGATTATCTATCTAAATACCGAAATCATGAATTCCTTGATCGCCCAACTCGATAAGGGAGTTACAACGCATTATTCATTGGAACAGACAATACAGGAAACCAATACAGAAATGTCACAAACAACAAGAGGAAAAGCAGCTGGCTTCAATGGAACTGTCCAATCGGGTACAGGTAGCCTATTATCCAATGTGAGCTTAAGTTTCGGCGCTAATATTTCTGGAAATGGAAATGAAACCAATGGTAGCTCCAGAGCTTTATTAGAAGGGCAACGAGATTTATTAAACAAAGCATTTCATGACTATGCTTTAAACATATTGCTACAACTACTAAAAGAGAACGAGAAATTAAAAACAAACTCCTTCTCCCTTACAGAGGGTGACATTTGTCTATGGGAGACCGATTGGAAATATTACGATTTTGAGTTTATCAGCAGGATTGCTGACCTTGACGATGTTTTAGAAACATTAGGGATATATGTATCGGCAGATGAATATAGGAAAGCAGAAACGATTGCGCAAAAAGCTAGAAAATACCCTAAAAATCCCGAGCTTGTCAGAGCCCAACATATTATTAATCAACATCAGTCTACAATGCTTCAAAGGAACATTCTAAAACAAATACAAGTATTTTCTTCGTACGCTAATAGTTTCTTAGGTAACTACTCAATAATTAAGGCAGCAAACACATTTCAGTTGATCGATAAAGGAATGTTACGCGAGGTTCCAACAGCCCTTTCAATCCGATCTGCTTCGGCACGCAGGGCAAAAATTCTTTTTAGGGTCATAGGTAAGCGCGATATAATCTACAACAATGATGACTTAGGCGGAGTTTTAGGAGAATTGCAGGACTTCACCCAACTCGCAAATTTTATGTTCGACCTAATCTTAGGAAGCTTTCAAATACTTAAACCAGGGGATTATATTGCTACGCCAATTGCTATTTACTACGAATAAAGCGAAAAGCTGTCTCTATTTCCTCCTTATGTTTTTGAAACTCATTTCTTTTTTGATTCATCATTTGATGAGTCTCGATGATATGTTTGGCGTTCCTAACACGCATAGTTTCATATTCTTCATTAAGTGTTTTTGATGCTTTGATTGCCTCATTAAAGATTTTATCAATTATTCTTTTTTTGAACATTTTGATCACCACCTTACTTTTATAATATGCCTAATACAAGAAAACAGCAAACCTTTTTTTCGGTTAGAAAATATGGTTTCGTAAGTTATCCTTCGTTGATCCCTTTTTAGGGATCCTTTCTTTTCCTTGCCTTCTCGAACGCATGTTCCTATAATAAAAGTGAGGTGATTCCCATGAACTTCTCGTCATACCAGTTCACCCCACTGGAACAATATATTTGTGAATTGTACGAGCATTTAGCAATCAGATCGCCCCATCAGCTGGACATGATCGACATTGCCGCAAAGCTGAACGTCTGGCTGCATTTTGCCGACATCCGAAGTACGGCCATCGAACGGAACGGAGTGTATAGCATTATCATCGACCGCCGCCTTAGTCGTCAACAACAATGGCAGGAATTTGGACATGAACTTGGGCATGTGCTGTGACACGCGGGGAATCAAATGTTGCTCCCGGCTTCACTCGTTCAGCTTCAGGAGGCCCAGGCGACGAATTTTGCTCTGCACTTTTGCGTACCGACGTTTATGCTGCTTGAACTCGAGCTTCCGCATACGGAAAAGGAAATCGTCTATGTACTGAGCGAAACGTTTAGTGTGGAGCCGCTGTTCGCTAAACGGCGTTGGGATCGCTTTAAGGAACAATGGGAAAGCTACCGGTTTTATGAGGCGCTTTTCAGTCATATGCAAGTGGCTGAGCCGGTTGTCGCCGCTTCCGGCCGCGATGCGGAAAGCGATCTTAGTCTCCTTCATGAGTACGCCGTTGCACATGAGGGCTCATTGTTTATTGACGGCCGCTTAACGGACGAGGAACAACGAGAAATCATCCGCTATTTACAGCAGATGGACCAAAGGAACAGCTAAAAATCATGAATTATACCGCCACAGAATGGATGAATCACGTAAAATCATAACGGCTAATCCGCATATTTGCCTCTTTTTTTTGCATACATGGTGATAGCGAGTTCTATTCCAGGTCAGAGGTGGTTTTATGTATAGACCTAGAAACTTGGACGTGTTCATCTATCTTCGCAAAAGCCGGAAGGATATCGAGGAAGAGAAAAAAGCCGCCGAATCCGGCGTGTCATACGATACATTGCAGCGCCATCGGGATAACTTGCTGGCCGTAGCTCGTAAAGAGGGGCACAATATCCTCGGCATCTTCGAGGAGATTGTGTCCGGCGAGTCCATCGCTGAACGTTCGGAGATCCAGAAGCTTTTGCGTGAATTGGAAACGGGAGTGGCTGATGCGGTGCTTGTCATGGACATTGACCGCCTCGGCCGTGGTGATATGCTTGACCAAGGCATTTTAGACCGTGCTTTTCGCTATTCGGGAACGAAAATCATCACCCCTACGGAAGTTTATGACCCGGAAAGCGAGACGTGGGAGCTCGTTTTCGGTGTGAAATCCATCGTGTCGCGCGAAGAGCTCAAAGTCATTACGAAGCGCCTCCAAGGTGGCCGGCGCGACTCGGCCGCTAAAGGACGTTCCATCTCAAAAAAGCCGCCATACGGCTATCTTCGTGATGAAAAACTAAGGCTCTACCCGGATCCGGAAACGTCATGGGTTGTGGTAAAAATCTTTGAGATGATGCGCGACGGACACGGACGCCAGGCGATCGCCGCTGAGCTGGATCGACTTGGAGTGAAACCGCCCGATGAAAAGCGATCCTTTTGGTCTCCTTCGACGATCAGCGCCATTATCAAAAACGAGGTGTATCTCGGCCACATCATCTGGGGCAAGGTGAAATACATTAAACAAAACGGCAGGTATAAGCGCAAGAAAATGCCGAGAGAGCGCTGGTATGTCAAAGAGAATGCCCATGAGCCCCTCGTGTCCAGGGAACTCTGGGAAGCCGCCAACAAAGCGTATCGGAGCCGCTGGCGCCCTTCTACGGTAGAAAGCAAACCGCTGGCTAACCCGCTGGCCGGGTTGTTGAAATGCGAACTCTGCGGCTATACGATGTGGTATCAGCCACGCAAAGACCGTCCTCATCCGCTGGTGCGCTGTCCAAACCCGAAATGCAAAGGCGTGCAAAAGGGTGCGCTTCTGCCACTCGTCGAGGAGAAAATCTTGCAATCTCTCGCCGAGTTCGTCGATCAGTTTGAAGTGCAGGAGGAAGCTCTTGCCCGAAAAGAGCAGCGTTCGGTCATCCCGCTAAAGCAAAAAGCCGTCGAAAAAAAAGAAAAAGAGCTCCAGGAGCTCCATAAACAAAAAGATGCACTGCATGATCTACTCGAGCGAGGCATCTATACGATTGAGACGTTCCTGGAACGCCAGCAGATGGTTGTGAGTCGGATCAAAAAAACACAGGAGGACATCGAGCAACTGCGTGAGGAAATCGCTAAAGAAAAGCTGAAAGAAAAGAACATGAACGAGTACATCCCGACGGTTAAAAAGGTGCTGGACGCCTACCGCCTCACAGATGACGTAGAAAAGAAAAATCGCCTTCTCAAGTCGGTGCTTGAGAAAGCGACATACCTGAGAAAACCGGAGTGGACGAAAAAAGATCAGTTTACGATTCAGCTTTACCCTAGGATTTAGAGGCAACGGCCTCCTTTTTTTCTGCGGAGAAGAAATATTTCAGGGCCTCGAACACATCGGATTTTTGTTTCAAGATATAGTATTTGAATTTCTCATGTTTCATGCTGCCGTATGCACGCATAAGTGTAGAGGGTGTACGGTTGTACTGGTTGACTTCCCCATACCCAAACATGTTCGATACGTTCATCAGCTCTTGAACAAGCTTCACGCAACGGGCATTGTCGGATGTCAAGTTGTCGCCGTCCGAGAAATGGAACGGATAAATGTTGTAGCGCGACGGAGAATATTTCGTTTCGATCAGTTCAAGCGCTTTTCGATATGCAGACGAGCAAATCGTCCCGCCGCTTTCCCCTTTCGTGAAAAACTCCTCCTCACTGACGACTTTCGCTTCCGTATGATGAGCAATAAAGGCGATCTCAACGGTTTCATATTTTGTGCGCAAAAAGCGGGTCATCCAGAAGAAAAAGCTGCGTGCCATATATTTTTCCCACATGCCCATCGAACCGCTTGTATCCATCATGGCTAAGACAACCGCTTTCGATTCCGGCTTGACGACTTCATTCCATGTTTTGAACTTCAAATCTTCGCGGTAAATCGGATAAAATCCTGGTTTGCCGTTCATGGCATTGCGCTTGAAGGCGGCGAGCATCGTCCGCTTTTTATCGATATTCCCCATCAATCCGGTGCGGCGGATGTCGTTAAATTCAATATGTTGGGTTACATTTTGATCCAGCTCTTTCCGTTGCAAGTTGGGCAGCTCCAATTGGCTGAAAAGCGCTTCCTCAATCTCCATCAGCGACACTTCAGCTTCGTAATAATCTTGGCCCGGCAAGTCGCCAGCCCCTTGACCCTTTCCTGGCCCCTGCCCCTCCCCGCTTCCTTCTCTGGCCACCACATCACCGACTTGGCTGTTTCCGTTCCCTTGACCGACGTGTTTGTTTTTCTCATAATTGTAGCGGATTTTGTATTCATCGAGCGAGCGGATCGGAATTTTAATCACATCGCGTCCGTTGGACATGATAATGCTTTCTTCCGTAATTAAATCGGGCAAGTTGTTTTTGATCGCTTCCTTCACTTTTTCTTGATGGCGCTTTTGATCATCATGACCTTTGCGGTGGAGGGACCAGTCTTCTTTCGATACAACAAAATTCCCCTTCATCTTTTCCCCTCCTTTGAAAAAAACTTTTTCACACTTTTCGCTTTCCCGCATATACTTATGTTGGCGTCATCAAAACGGACCATCACTGTGCCAAGTTGGTTTATTTTATCGTATGCAAAAACTCAAAATAATTGACAAATGTAATGAGGAAAACGAAAAAGTGGACAAGCCCGATTGTCGGTTTTTCCCCTCCCCCTCATGCAAAGTCCTCCCCATAACCGTTTTCTCCCCCAAAGGATGAGAAAAAGGCATGCCCCAGCGCTCGAGGCATGCCTAGCGGTTCAACAAGCTGCCGACGTAGCGAAGCAATTCGTTGGCTGACGTAGAGTTGTACCCGTACTCATCAATAAGGCGGGCGACGACTTCGTTAATTTTTTTCAACTGCTGCTCATCCGGTGTCTTCGTTGATGTCGTAATCTTTACAATATCCTTTAAATCGGCAAACAGCTTTTTCTGAATCGCCTCGCGAAGCCGCTCATGCGAATTGTAGTCAAATTTTTGCCCTTTGCGCGCATAGGCGGAAATGCGGATTAAAATTTCTTCGCGAAACGCCTTTTTGGCATTTTCAGAAATGCCGATTTGCTCCTCGATTGAACGCATCAGCTTTTCATCGGGATTCATTTCCTCGCCAGTGAGCGGATCGCGCAGCTTCGTCTTGTTGCAGTACGCCTCGACGTTGTCCAAATAGTTATCCATCAACGTTTTCGCCGACTCTTCATACGAATAGACGAACGCCTTTTGCACTTCTTGTTTGGCGATTTCGTCATACTCTTTGCGCACAAGCGAAATGAAGTTCAAGTACCGCTCGCGGTCTTCCTTCGTGATCGACGGATGCTGATCCAACCCTTCTTTCAACGAACGAAGCACGTCAAGCGCATTGATCGACGGCACTTCTTTGCGAATAATGCATGCCGAAATGCGGTTGATGACATAGCGTGGGTCGATGCCGCTCATCCCCTCATCCGGATGCTCCTTTTTCAACTCCTCGACATCGACTTCGCTGAATCCTTCGATCATTTCGCCATCATACAAGCGCATTTTCTTCAATAAATCCACATCCGGCCGCTTCGATTCTTTCAACCGCGTTAAAATGGTAAACATAGCCGCAATCCGCAACGTGTGCGGAGCGATATGCACGTCGGCGACGTCGCTTTCGCGGATCATTTTTTCGTAAATGCGCTCTTCTTCCGAGACGCGCAAGTTGTATGGAATCGGCATGACGATGATGCGCGAATGGAGCGCCTCGTTCTTTTTGTTGGCAATGAACGACCGATATTCCGTTTCGTTCGTATGAGCGATGATCAATTCATCGGCGCTGATTAAAGCAAACCGCCCAGCTTTGAAATTGCCCTCTTGCGTCAGCGACAACAAATGCCAAAGAAATTTTTCATCGCATTTTAACATCTCTTGAAATTCCATAATCCCGCGGTTGGCTTTGTTCAGCTCGCCGTCAAACCGGTACGCGCGAGGGTCGGATTCTGAGCCGTATTCCGCAATCGTCGAGAAATCGATGCTTCCCGTTAAATCGGCGATATCTTGCGATTTCGGGTCAGACGGGCTGAACGTCCCGATGCCGACACGGCGGTTTTCCGAGAAGAAAATGCGCTCCACCAGCACGTCTTCAATGCGTCCGCCGTACTCTTTCTCGAGCCGCATCATATTGAGCGGCGACAGCTCGCCTTCAATGCGAATGCCATACTCCTTATAAAAATCGTCACGCAAATGGTGAGGAATGAGGTGAAGGGGGTCTTCATGCATCGGGCAGCCTTTAATGGCATAAACAGCGCCGCGCTCTGTTTTTGAATACTCTTCAAGCCCGCGCTTTAGCAAAGTCACAAGCGTCGACTTCCCGCCGCCAACTGGCCCCATCAGCAGCAAAATCCGTTTCCGCACATCCAACCGCTTCGCCGCCGGGTGGAAATATTCCTCAACGAGCCGTTCAAGCGCTTCCTCGAGCCCGAACAAGTGCTGGCTGAAAAACTTATATCGTTTCCGTCCGTTCACCTCTTCGACCCCAGCATCTTTGATCATATTATAAACGCGCGAATGAGCCGACTGGGCCACCCACGGCTTTTCTTTTAAAATTTTTAAATACTCGGCAAACGTTCCTTCCCATTTCAGTTTTTCTTCTTCTTCCCGATATCGGGCGATTTTTTGCAAAATATCCATAAAGGACCTCCTCACCCTTGGATGTCTAACAGCAAGATTATTACAATTTATGCGAGGATGTCCCGTATCATTCGCCGCAAAAAAAATTTTGTCTCCGAACAACCGGCCGCAGTCATTCACATGCTTGACCATATTCGTTATAATAAAAGGGAAAATGCCTTGAAGGAGGAACAAACGATGCGCACTTTGCTTGTGCTAGGGGTTATCATTGCGTTTTTGACAGCCATTTTCACCGCTGGCTATGAAGACAAACCAGGCGTCAGACAATAAGACCAAAAAAACGACCTCCAAAGCGAAGGTCGTTTTTTTGTTTACGACAGCCCCTGAAACCGTTGCTGGCGCAACGCTTCGTACACTAAAATGGCCGCCGTGTTCGATAAGTTTAACGAGCGCACTTTGTCGTTCATCGGGATGCGAAGGCAACGTTCCATATTGGCCTCAAGCAGCTCCTTCGGCAGCCCGGTCGTTTCGCGGCCGAACACAAAGAAAATATCCTTTTCCGTATCGCTAAAATCAAACGAATCATAATACCGGCGCCCGAATTTCGTAATGAAATAAAACTCCCCTTCCGGAAAACGAGCGAACAGTTCGTCAAGCGAGTCATAATACGAAATGTTGACATACGGCCAATAATCAAGTCCTGCCCGCTTCAGCATTTTATCGTCTGTGGAAAACCCGAGCGGGCGGATCAAATGGAGCGCCGTATCGGTCGCCGCGCATGTGCGGGCGATGTTTCCAGTGTTGGCTGGGATTTCTGGCTGGTACAGTACGACATGAAGCGGCATTTCCTTCACCTCAACAACGTTTATTTACGATCGATGATGTGAAAAAACTTATAGCGAATGTTCGGCGTATAGGCACTGGAATCCTCATACGACCAATAGCGCATTCGGCTGTTTGTCGTATGGGCGTTCACAAGCGGCATCCCGTTCTGATCTTTCGCCACCACAATCGTCGAATGGTCGAAGCGTCCGTCCCCTTGAAAATCATAACAGATGACATCACCTGCCATCAATTGCTCCGGTTCTGCCACTTCCACTGCCTGCAAACCGATGCGCGATCCGCTCAAATACCAGCGCAACGAATGAGCAACAGCCCAACTGTAGCTCCAGCTTCCGTTTTGACACCACCATCCCCTCGTCCGGTTCGGATAACCCGTCATCGGCGCCCCACCCGCATACAAGCATTGGGAGACAAAATTCGTGCAATCGACCGGAAACGACGGAAACGCCGGGTTGTGCCGATTCCACCACGTTTCCGCATACCGCACCGCCCGGGCGCGGTCATATTGGTAAGAAAGACGCTCCCCTGTCCATTGTTCCCGTTCGACGCGCGGCGCCTCCATATAGCCCCCCGTCCGGTTAATCGGTTCATCAGCTACAAGCTCACCACGAACAAAACAGGAGCATCGCTCCTCAACCTGTTCTTCTGTATAAAGTGAATCCCCTTGCTTAATTAAAAATTGATGGTGGGCAATATACATGACTTTTGTCTCCCGCTCGACGGTCTGCTTGCTGACAATTTGCCCGCGAATCGTGCAACGGACGATCTCCGCGCCGCGCTTTTGGCAAAGCCGCTGCTTCCTTGCCGCTTCTTCGTTCCGTACGTTGCTTTCCGACACAAACGAACGGGCTCGCTCATCCAACCACGCGCGCAACTTTTCTTTCATGCCGATTTCCACCACTTTCGTTTTTGTTACTACCTTATGTGGGAAAACCGCATTTTTTCCCTATTCCTTTGCCTCAGCCAATAGTTTCAGCCCTTTTTCAATCTCAGTGATCACATCCGCATCCGCCTCCGTTTGCCGGGCAGCCTCCAAATAAGGTTTGGCGCTTGGATCCCCGATTTTCCCTAACGCCCACGCCGCCGTTCCGCGGATGACGGGACGGCTGTCCTCTTTCAACAACCGCAATAAATGCGGCACCGCAGTTCGGTCTTTGTAATGAGCGAGCGCCAAAATGGCGTTGCGCTGAATCGGCTTTTTCCCGCGCCATGAGCCCGCCATGGCCCCAAACTTCTCTTTAAATTCACGGTTGCTCATCTGAAGCAGCGGGATGAGCTTTGGTTTCACAGCTTCTGGGTCTGGCTCAAATTCCGGATGCAAGTGAAAGTCTTTCCCTTTATTTTCTGGACAGACTTGCTGGCACGTATCGCAGCCGTACAACCGGTTGCCGATTTTTTCCCGGAACTCATCGGCCAAAAACCCTTTCGTTTGTGTCAAAAATGAAAGGCACCGCTGCGCGTTCAGCTGCCCACCTTGCACAAGCGCTCCGGTCGGGCAAGCGTCAATGCATTTCGTGCACGTGCCGCATCGACTTTCAACCGATTCATCAGGTGGAAATGGAATGTTCGTAATCATCTCCCCCAAGTACACATATGAACCAAACTCCGGTGTAATAATGGAACAGTTTTTGCCACTCCAGCCGATCCCCGCTCGTTCCGCCACGGCCCGATCGGCGAGCTCTCCGGTATCCACCATCGAGCGAACGCGGGCATGGGGCACCTTGGCCAGCAAAAACTCCTCGAGCTGCCGCAAACGTTCCCGCAACACATCGTGGTAGTCCTTTCCCCATGAAGCGCGGCAAAAAACGCCGCGCCGTTCCGTCTTTGTCCCCCGCGGCGCATTTTTCATTTTGGACGGATAGGCAAGGGCAATGGCAATAATCGATTTTGCTTCCGGAAGAAGCAATGAAGGATTCGTCCGTTTCTCAATATCTGGTTCCTCAAAACCGGACTGATAGCCGAGCTCCTGCTGGCGGCGCAATCGTTCCTTTAATTCGACAAACGGATCGGCGCTTGCAAAGCCAATTTTATCAATGCCGATTGACCGACTGTACTCAATGACTTCCTGCTTTAATGCCATAACATCCATCGTTTTCCCTCCTTTCGTCATATATGGTAAAATGAAACCCGAGGTGATCAAGATGAAATGCGTGATATCGGAACAGCTAAAGCAGCGCCTTCCTTCCGGCAAATTCGGCGTCATTCGCTATCATCATATCGAGATCGGCGACTCACCGCAAATGTTAAGAGGTCGATTGGAACTGTTTCAAGAGTCTCTTCACATCGAGTTGCAGGAAAAGCCGATCGCCGACATTCCCGAGCTGGCCGAATGGCGTCGTGCTTTCAAACAACTCGGCACAGACCCAAGCCGCTATCGACCGTCAAGCGAGAGCTTATACCGACGCATTCAGAAAAAACACTTCATCCCATCGATTCATTCAGCGGCGGACGTCAACAACTTTTTTTCACTATACTATAAAATTCCGCTGGGCATCTATGATCTAGATCGCATTGACGGAACAGTAACCCTCACCGTCGGCATGGAGCAAGACGAATATATCGCGTTAAACGGCCGCACAGTCAACTTTGCCAACAAGCTCGTCAGCAAAGATGAACGAGGGCCGTTTGGCAGTCCGATCGTCGATTCAGAGCGCACCGCTGTGACGAAAGAAACAAAAAACGCCTTGCAGATCGTTTACTTTCTCCCGTCGACGTCAGAAGAAACTGCCAGGCGCCAGCTTGAAGCCATCCAAACGATGTTTGTGCAAATCCATGGCGGAGAAGCCGACGCCCAATTGCTCGTTTGATCTTCTCCCCCGCTTGGCCGATCGAGGCGGGGGATCTCTCCCAACATAAACAAAAAACGCAATGCCTCGTTCTTTGACGAAACGAAACACTGCGTTGTCCCCAACATAGATTATATGATTTCAAACTAACGATAATCATTATAACAAAGTCAGACATACAGCGCAAGAAAAAACGCAAAAATCGACAAAAGCAATTGCATAAAAGGGCACCAGAATCTCTGGTGCCAGCAACCAGTGACCCGTACGGGATTCGAACCCGTGTTACCGCCGTGAAAGGGCGGTGTCTTAACCACTTGACCAACGGGCCATTATGGCGGAGAAGGCGGGATTTGAACCCGCGCGCCGCAAAACTGCGACCTAACGGTTTAGCAAACCGTCCCCTTCAGCCACTTGGGTACTTCTCCGTAACATGGCTCCGCAAGTAGGATTCGAACCTACGACCTACCGGTTAACAGCCGGTTGCTCTACCGCTGAGCTATTGCGGAATGATCAAACATCGTTCGCTCACTATTATAGCGAACAGTGAAACAACATGCAATGGAAAATGGTGGGCCTAAGTGGACTTGAACCACCGACCTCACGCTTATCAGGCGTGCGCTCTGACCAGCTGAGCTATAGGCCCATCAAAGCGGGTGATGGGAATCGAACCCACGACATCAGCTTGGAAGGCTGAGGTTTTACCACTAAACTACACCCGCATATAATTTTGATTGATATCTACCACGCTTCCCCTGTGCCCCTTCCTCTGCAAGCATGTTCAAGGAAGCCAGATGCGTCGGGGCAACTCGCAGCAGATTCGATGATGCGAAGGCTTGTGGCTGCGGTTTTACCACTAAACTACACCCGCAAATATATTAAAGAAGAAAAGGGCGACTAGTGGGAATCGAACCCACGCATGCCAGAGCCACAATCTGGTGCGTTAACCACTTCGCCATAGTCGCCATGTACTGGTGCCGGCTGCAGGACTTGAACCCGCAACCTACTGATTACAAGTCAGTTGCTCTACCAATTGAGCTAAGCCGGCATGGTTCAAATATATTTACGCGATTCATCGAGAACAAAACATGGCGGAGGAGGAGGGATTCGAACCCCCGCGCGCCTCGCGGCGCCTCTCGGTTTTCAAGACCGACCCCTTCAACCACTTGGGTACTCCTCCAAAAAAACAACAATAATGATGGTGGACCTTGTAGGACTCGAACCTACGACCGGACGGTTATGAGCCGTCTGCTCTAACCAGCTGAGCTAAAGGTCCGATAATAGTGGCGGTGGAGGGGATCGAACCCCCGACCTCACGGGTATGAACCGTACGCTCTAGCCAGCTGAGCTACACCGCCAAATTAGATCAAATTGATTGAAAGGTGGAGCCTATCGGGATCGAACCGATGACCTCCTGCTTGCAAAGCAGGCGCTCTCCCAGCTGAGCTAAGGCCCCATGTACAAATCGGGAAGACAGGATTTGAACCTGCGACCTCACGGACCCGAACCGTGTGCTCTACCAAGCTGAGCTACTTCCCGACCAAACGCGCTCGAGAGGATTCGAACCCCTAACCTTCTGATCCGTAGTCAGATGCTCTATCCAATTGAGCTACGAGCGCACAAGTGCCGAGGGCCGGACTCGAACCGGCACGGTAGTTACCTACCCCAGGATTTTAAGTCCTGTGCGTCTGCCAATTCCGCCACCCCGGCGGAAGTGGAGCGGAAGACGGGGCTCGAACCCGCGACCCCCACCTTGGCAAGGTGGTGTTCTACCGCTGAACTACTTCCGCAAAACGATGAGCCATGGAGGACTCGAACCTCCGACCCTCTGATTAAAAGTCAGATGCTCTACCTACTGAGCTAATGGCTCATGGTTGGTATAACACTCCAAGTGAACGATGTCCCTTCCTCTACTAGCTGATTCGAAGAGGTGAGATGCGTCGGGACAACTCAAAGCCGATTCGAAGATGTAACCCTCGTTACTGAGCTAATGGCTCACGATTTATTTGAAAATAAAGATGCCGGCTGCAGGACTTGAACCCGCAACCTACTGATTACAAGTCAGTTGCTCTACCAATTGAGCTAAGCCGGCATGGTTTTAACTATCAAAATGGTGGCTCGGGACGGAATCGAACCGCCGACACAAGGATTTTCAGTCCTTTGCTCTACCGACTGAGCTACCGAGCCATATTTTCTTTTCACCATGCTCATTGGTTGCTGTTGTGCCTCTTCCTCTGCCAGCTCATTCGAAGAAGCTGGATGCGTCGAGGCAACACGCAACACATTCGAAGATGCATATGCTCGTTGCTGCCAAGCTATTCATTTTCTCTTTTCGCAATTTTGAAACAATGGCGGTCCCGACGGGACTCGAACCCGCGATCTCCTGCGTGACAGGCAGGCATGTTAACCACTACACTACGGGACCATTTTTGGTTGCGGGGGCAGGATTTGAACCTGCGACCTTCGGGTTATGAGCCCGACGAGCTACCGGACTGCTCCACCCCGCGGCGATAAGAAATGATTCAGTTTTGATCATACTCTGAGTGAATTTTTCGTTGCCCCTTCCTCTACTAGCTGATTCGAGGAAGCGAGATGCGTCGGGGCAACTCGAAGCGGTTTCGATGAAGCGAAGGCTCGTTGCTCCACCCCGAGGCGATAAACTCATTAAAATGGTGGAGGATGACGGGATCGAACCGCCGACCCCTTGCTTGTAAGGCAAGTGCTCTCCCAGCTGAGCT
>NZ_BCQG01000026.1 GCF_001544315.1 Geobacillus jurassicus NBRC 107829 | reverse complement strand
TTTGGGGTGCGCAAGCGGCAATTCCGCTATGTCCTGTACGCCATTTTGCTTCACGCCGCGATGGATGTTATTCCTGCCTTGTATCAGGTGAAAGTCGTCACGAATGTTTGGGTGGTGGAAGCGGTGCTATTGATTTGGGCGGTCGCCGCTGTTTTATTCATTGGCCGCATGAAACCGGCATTCGAAAGGGGAGGAGAGAAACGATGATTCGTGTAAAACGGCTTGACCATGTGCAAATTTGCATTCCATTTGGCGCCGAAGACGAAGCGCGCGCTTTTTACACCGGTGTGCTTGGTTTTCAAGAAATCGAAAAGCCGGAATCGTTGAAAGGAAACGGCGGACTTTGGTACAAAGTCGGGGATATCGAGCTTCACATCGGGACCGAAAAACGCGGCGGCTATAACAGCAAAAGCCACCCGGCGTTTGAAGTGGAAGATGTGGAAGCGGCGCGCCGTTATTTGGAAGAGCGCGGCGTCGCGACGCAAGACGAAAAACCGATCCCGGGGGTAAAGCGGTTTTCGTTTCGCGATCCGTTTCACAACCGGATCGAGTTGTTGGAAAAAATCGAATAAACCGGTGTTCTAGATGAAGGGGTTGGCCGCTCTTTCGCCGCATCATTCGGGGCATGCTAGAGGCGAAAGGAGAGATCGCGATGAAAATGAAACCGAACAACAAGCGCGACGGGCAGCCCGCCCGCGCGGTCGACGCCAAAGCAGCAGGCCGTGCGTCGACGTCGATGAGGGAACAAGCGGTGCAAGACGCCTACAGACAGCGGGAAGAGCTGACGGCTGACTAAGGGAAAAAGCGGGAGAAAGGGCGGTTCCTTTCTCTCGCTTGTTTCGTTACGAATGCTCTTCTAAGCTTGCGACCGACACGCTTTGCTTTTGGTTCGGGTTGTCAAGCGGGTGGATCGTCGCCACGCCTTTTTGCTGGTCGACATGTTCGATGTAAATGCGCTGGCCATTGTACGTGACGTTCGCCATCACTGGCGACGACGCAATTTCTTGCGCTCGACGGACATCCATTTCCAACACCTCTTTTTTGTCGATAACACGTATAGTATGACATGTCTGCGATTGGACTATGCATGCGGTCGAGGGTGGAAATGAAATGTTGGTCGCACTTACGATGGTTTCGCCGCTTGTTCTTTTTGCCGCTGTTTCATGGCGCGGACGAGCTCTTCGTCGGGGGTGACGTAGAGTGTTTGCTCGTTTTCGTAAATGACAAACCCCGGTTTGGCGCCGCTTGGTTTTTTCACGTAGCGGATGCGCGTGTAGTCGACAGGCACGGATCCGGAGTGGCGGGCTTGGCTGAAGTAGGCGGCGAGATTGGCCGCTTCCAAGAGCGTCTCGTCAGACGGTTGCTTGCTCCGGATGACGACGTGCGAGCCGGGAATGTTTTTCACATGCAGCCAAACATCGTCCTTATGGGCCAGCTTTGTCGTGAGATAATCGTTTTGTTTGTTGTTTTTGCCGACCAATATTTCCGTGCCGTCGCTTGCGACGTAGCGGTCCAGCTCGGGCGCGGCGGTTTTTCGCTTTTTCGCCCCTTTTGCCGCGCGCGGGCGCAAGTAGCCTTGTTCGATGAGCTCGTCGCGTATTTCCTCGACGTCTTTCGGCGAGGCGGTTTCGAGCTGGCTTAAAATCGTGTCGCAATAGGCGATGTCTTCTTTCGTCCGCTCGATTTGTTCTTGAACGACAGCGAGCGAGTTTTTTGCTTTTTGGTATTTTTGAAAGTACTGCTGCGCGTTCTCGGCCGGCGATTTTTGCGGGTCGAGCGGAATGGTGACCGTCCCGCCGTTTTCGTCATAGTAGTTTACGACCTCGATTTCCGTCATGCCGCGCTTGACGGCGTACAAATGGGCGGTGAGCAGTTCGCCGTACAGCCGGTAAGTGTCGGCTTGTTTCGCTTCTTCAAGCGTCTGTTCGAGTTTGGCGAGCTTTTTCTCGTTTTTCGCTTTTTCGTTCGCCATGAGCCGCTCGATGTCATGGGCTTGCTGCTTGACGCGGTCGCGCTCGGCCTTGCCGAAATAAAAGCGGTCCAATAGCTCGCTCGCGCTCGCAAATGGCTGGCCTTCTATTTTTAAGTGCTCAAGCGGCAAAACGTAAAACCATTCTTTTTCCCCGTTCGTGTACATCATCGGGGCAAAGCGGCGGTGGCGCACGTCATCGATGAGCGAAAGAAAGCTTTTCGGCAGCGTCGCCCGGTTGGCGATGCCAGCGCGGAACACCGCTTCATTGGCGAATAGCGGTGAAATGCCGCTGAAGGCGGAAACGAGCTGATGGGCGAGCTTGCCGGCGTGAAAGTCGATTTTTTTCAGCACCGTTTCTTCCGTCGCGTCAAGCGGATTCAGCTTGCCGTGCGTCGGTGGTGCGACGTACGGATGCCCGGGGAGCACCGTCCGGTAGCGGTTGACCGATGGCGGCAAATGCTTCAGGCTGTCGATGATCGTGTTGGCGGCCGCATCGACTAAGATGATGTTGCTATGGCGGCCCATCACTTCAATGATGAGTTGCTTCGTCTGCACGTCGCCGAGTTCGTCGCGCCCTTTCACGTCCATGACGATGATGCGGTCAAAATCGACTTGGCGGACCGATTCGATGATGCTTCCTTCCAACTGTTTGCGCAGCCGCATGCAAAACATCGGCGGCTCAGGCGGGTTGTCGTACGTTTCGTTTGTCAAATGGACGCGCGCGTACGTCGGATGCGCCGACAGCATCACTTTATGGTTATGGCCGCGGGCGCGCACGACCATGACGATCTCATACGCCGACGGCTGGTGGATTTTCGTGATCCGCCCGCTCGCAAGCGCCTCTTTGAGTTCACCGACAATGGCGTACGTAAACACTCCGTCAAAGGACATGGGAAAACACCTTTCTATTTTGGTTGTCTGCTATTCCGATATTACCATACGATCCGCTGTTGTGAACATGTTGGCGGCTTATGGTGCGAAAAAAAGAAGAGGGGGGAGCAAAAACCGCATTCGCTCCCATACAGGGGATGGGAGTGCGGTTGGGTGATACGAGACCGCGATTTTGGAGAGCGGGGGCATAGACTGCGAAACGTTGCTGTATGAGTGTCATTTTTTCGGACAGGGGTGAATAAGCATAAAAAAGCAGAAACAGTGCGCCGAAAAGACGGAGAGACGGAGGGGAGACAGATGCAATGGCATACGCTCGCGGCAAGCGATGTCGCGCACGAGACGAAGACGAATGTCAAGACCGGGCTTACTGCGGCGGAGGCGGAAAAACGGCTGCGGCAGTTCGGGTGCAACGAGCTGGCGGAAGGGAAGACGGAGTCGGCCATCGTCGTCTTTTTCCGCCAGTTTCAAGATTTTATGGTGCTTGTGCTGCTTTTGGCGACGGTGATTTCCGCGTTTTTAGGCGAGTATGTTGATGCGGTGGCGATTGTCGTCATCGTGATCATGAACGCCATCCTGGGGTTTATCCAGGAGCGGCGGGCGGAAAAGTCGCTTGCCGCTTTAAAACGGTTGTCCGCTCCGCAAGCGGTTGTGTTGCGTGACGGCGGGTGGGTGAAAGTCCCAGCGCGCGAGCTTGTTGTCGGTGATGTGGTGAGGCTGTCAAGCGGCGATCGGGTCGGGGCCGACGTCCGCTTGATTGAGGCGGCCGGCCTGGAAATCGAGGAGTCGGCGCTGACGGGCGAATCGGTGCCGGTGGCCAAATCCGCTGCCCCGCTTCATACGGAACAGGTGTCGTTGGGCGATTTGCACAATATGGCGTTTATGGGGACGCTCGTGACAAGAGGAAGCGGGGTTGGCATCGTCATCGCCACCGGGATGAAGACCGCGATGGGACAAATCGCGACGATGCTCGAAGAGGCAGATGCGGGGACAACCCCGTTGCAGCGCCGACTCGAGCAGCTTGGGAAAATTTTGCTTGTCGTCGCATTGGCGCTGACGGCGGCGGTGGTGGCAGTCGGGGTCGTTCAAGGGCACGACTTGTATGAAATGTTTTTGGCTGGCGTATCGCTCGCTGTCGCGGCCATTCCGGAAGGGCTGCCGGCCATCGTAACGGTTGTATTGGCGCTTGGCGTGCAGCGGATGATCAAACGAAATGCCATCGTCCGCAAACTTCCGGCGGTGGAAACGCTCGGCTGCGCTTCGGTCATTTGTTCCGACAAAACGGGGACGATGACGGAAAACATGATGACCGTCACGCAAGTATGGGCGGGCGGGCGGACATTTACGGTAAGCGGCGTCGGGTTGGGAACGGACGGGGAGTTTTCCGAACGCGGCCGGACGGTTGATCCGAACCGCGTTCCCGAGCTCGCCCGCCTATTGACGATGGGGGTGCTTTGCAATCGTTCGGAGTTGAAAGAAGAAAGCGGGCGGCGCTATATCGACGGCGATCCGACCGAAGGGGCGCTGCTTGTCGCGGCAGCCAAAGCTGGAATGGGAAAAGGAATGCTTTTGCGTGAGTACACGATCGAACGGGAGTTTCCGTTTGATTCGGAGCGGAAAATGATGACGGTCATCGTCCGCGGTCGAGATGGACGGCGGTTTGTCGTGACGAAAGGGGCGCCGGATGTGCTGCTTGAGCGGGCGGACCGCCTTGAATGGAACGGCCGCGAGCAGGTGTTGACGCCTGCGTGGAAAGATGCGATCGAGAAGGCGATTCGCCAGATGGCGTCTTCCGCCTTGCGCACGATTGCCGTCGCGTATCGGCCGCTTGCGGAAACAGAACGGATCGAGTCGGAGAAGGATGCGGAGACAAAGCTTCGGTTCCTCGGCGTCGCTGGCATGATCGATCCGCCGCGCCCAGAGGTGAAACAGGCGGTGGCGCGATGCAAAGAAGCGGGCATGAAAACGGTGATGATCACCGGCGATCACGTGTTGACCGCGACGGCGATCGCGAAACAGCTTGGCGTGCTGCCGCCTGGCGGCAAAGTGATGGACGGGGCGACGTTGTCGAAGCTGTCGGTCGATGAATTGGAACGCGCCGTCGATGAGATTTACGTGTTTGCCCGCGTTGCTCCCGAGCATAAGCTGAAAATCGTCAACGCCTTCAAGCGGCGCGGCCATATTGTCGCCATGACCGGCGACGGGGTGAACGATGCGCCGGCATTAAAAGCGGCTGATATCGGCGTCGCCATGGGCCGGTCGGGGACGGAGGTGGCGAAAGAGGCGGCGTCGATCGTTTTGTTGGATGACAACTTTGCGACGATTGAGGCGGCGATTGAAGAAGGACGTAACATTTACGAAAACATTCGCAAGTTTATCCGCTACTTGCTGGCCTCGAACGTCGGGGAAATTCTCGTCATGTTGTTTGCGATGCTGCTTGCCTTGCCGCTGCCGCTTGTGCCGATTCAAATTTTATGGGTCAATCTTGTCACCGACGGTTTGCCGGCGATGGCGCTCGGGCTTGACCGGCCGGAAGAAAATGTGATGAAGCGGCCGCCGCGGCGCCCTGATGAAGGGGTGTTCGCGCGCGGGCTCGGCTGGAAAATCATCAGCCGCGGCGTTTTGATCGGTGTGGTTACGCTCGCCGCGTTTCTGACCGCCTATGAACGGAGCGGCGAGGATCTCGTTTACGCCCAGACGGCGGCGTTTGCGACGTTGGTGTTGGCACAATTGATCCATGTGTTTGATTGCCGCTGCGACCGTTCGATTTTTGACCGCCATCCGTTCGGGAACATGTACCTTGTCGCGGCGGTGGCCGTGTCGCTTGTATTGCTTTTGGTCGTCATCTACTATCCGCCGCTTGCCTCGGTGTTCCATACGAAGCCGCTCGCGGCGGTCGATTGGCTGCTCATCACGGGGTTGTCCGCCTTGCCGACATTTTTGTTTGCCGGCTCGCTTTTTTCGAGAAAATAGGATATGGTATAATCAAAAGGTGATAGAGAAGCGCTCTATGACCTTTTCTTTTTTGATCAGAAGACAGCAACGGATGTGATGATATGGTTTACAGCATGACCGGCTTCGGCGCAAGTGTGAAAAAAACGGACCGCCTGATGGCAGCGGTGGAAATGAAATCGGTCAACCACCGGTTTTGCGAAATTTCCATTCGCCTCCCTAGACAATGGCTCGTGTTTGAGGATAAAATAAAAAAAGCAGTTTCATCGTACGTGCGGCGCGGAAAAGTGGAAGTGTTCGTCACGATCGCCGGCGAAGGGCTTGTGAAGCGGAACGTACATATTGATTGGGATTTGCTCGGCCAGTATTGGGCCGGAGTGCAGGAAGCCGCAAAGCGATTTGCCGTTGACGGCGGCATGACGGCGGCCGATTTGCTTCGGCTTGACGGGGCGGTTGAGGTCGTGGAAGAGGAAGGCGCGAACGAGGAGGTCGAGCCGTTGCTTTTGGCTGCGGTTGAGGAAGCGGCCAAAGCGCTTGCGGCCATGCGCCGGCGCGAAGGGGAGGCGCTTGCTGCGGATTTGCGCGCCCGTCTTCATGAGGTCGAAGCTGGGGTGGAAGCCATTGAACAGCGGGCGCCGCTCGTCGTCGAGCAATACCGTGAGCGGCTTGAACGCCGCCTGCGCGAATGGGCGCCCGCTCCGGTCGATGAGGCGCGCCTGCTCACCGAAGTGGCAGTATTTGCTGAAAAGGCGGACATTCACGAGGAATTGAAACGCATCCGCAGCCATTTGGCGCAAATGGCAGACGCCTTAGAAATGGACGAACCGATCGGAAGGAAGCTCGACTTTTTGGTGCAAGAGTTGAACCGGGAAGTCAACACGATCGGCGCCAAGGCAAACGACAGCTTGATTGCCGCGCAAGTCGTCGAGATGAAAAGCGTGCTTGAGAAAATGCGCGAGCAAGTGCAAAACGTGGAATAACCGTTTAAAACGACTTGTTGGCGGCAACAATATCGGATATGGCAGGTGGGCGTGTCATGATGATGAAATTTATCAATATCGGGTATGGAAACATGGTGTCAGCCGCCCGCATCATTACGATTGTCAGCCCTGATTCGGCGCCGATCAAACGAATCATTCAAGATGCGCGCGAAAGCGGCAAGCTCGTTGACGCGACGCACGGTCGGAGGACGCGCGCCGTCATCATCATGGACAGCGATCACGTCATTTTGTCGTCCGTGCAGCCGGAAACGGTGGCGAACCGCTTATATGGAAGCGACGATTTCTCCGAGGAAGGGTAGGGTTTTGGGCGTTGAAGAACGAACGTGGGTTGTTGATCGTCATGTCGGGTCCGTCCGGCGTTGGCAAAGGAACGGTGCGCAAGGCGCTGTTTTCGCAGCCGGACATCAATCTTCATTATTCGGTGTCGGTCACGACGCGTCCGCCGCGCGAAGGCGAAGTGGAAGGCGTCGACTATTTCTTCCGGACGCGCGAGCAGTTTGAACAAATGATCCGCGAAAACAAGCTGCTCGAGTGGGCGGAATACGTCGGCAACTATTATGGGACGCCGGTTGACTATGTGGAGAAGACGCTTGCCGAAGGGAAAGATGTGTTTTTAGAGATCGAAGTGCAAGGAGCGATGAAAGTGCGGCGGGCGTTTCCGGAAGCGCTCTTTATCTTCCTTGCTCCGCCGAGCCTCACGGAGCTTGAAAAGCGAATCATCGGGCGCGGCACCGAGTCGAAAGAGCTGATTGAAAACCGGCTGCGGGCGGCGAAAGAGGAGCTTGAAATGATGGACGAGTACGACTATGTCGTGGAAAATGATGAAGTGGAGCTCGCCTGCGAGCGGATCAAGGCGATCGTCACGGCTGAGCATTGCCGGCGTGAACGCGTCGCCGAGCGATATAAACGGATGTTGGGGGTGGAATGACGATGCTGTATCCTTCCATCGATTTGCTGATGCAAAAAGTCGATTCGAAATACAAGCTCGTCACGGTGGTGGCCAAACGGGCGCGCGAGCTTCAGGACGGTGCGGAGCTGATGGTGAAAAAGCCGGTGTCGAAAAAATTTGTCGGCCAGGCGCTCGAGGAAATTGCCGGTGACAAGGTCGAATTAGTGGAAGAGGAAAAATAACAACCTAGCTTTAGGTTGTTATTTTTTTCAATGTCGGGGGTGGCCAACATGATCAAGGGGAAACATATTTTGCTTTGTGTGACCGGCGGGGTGGCGGCGTACAAGGCGGCGGCGCTCACGAGCCAGCTCACCCAGCGCGGCGCGGAAGTGAAAGTGATCATGACGGAAGGGGCGTGCCAGTTCATTACACCGCTCACGTTTCAAGCATTGTCGCGCCAGGAAGTGTATGTCGATACGTTTGCCGAGAACAACCCTGCCGTCATCGCCCATATCGATTTGGCGGACTGGGCCGATCTCGTGCTGGTCGCACCGGCGACGGCCAATACGATTGCGAAGCTGGCCGCCGGCATCGCCGACAACATGGTGACAACGACGATTTTGGCGACGAAAGCGCCCGTCTGGATCGCCCCGGCGATGAACGTCCATATGTACGAGCATCCGGCCGTTCGGGCGAACATTGAAACGCTGCACCGGTTCGGCTATCGGTTCATCGAACCATCGGAAGGCTACTTGGCGTGCGGCTACATCGGCAAAGGGCGGCTGGAGGAGCCGGAGAAAATCATCGCCCATATCGAGCGCTTTTTTGCAGGCGATCCGCCGCTGTTTCGCGGGAAGCGTGTGCTTGTCACCGCTGGGCCGACGCGGGAGCGGCTCGATCCAGTCCGCTATTTTTCCAACTATTCGAGCGGAAAAATGGGCTACGCCATCGCCGAAGCGGCGGCCCGCTTCGGCGCTTCGGTGACGCTCGTCTCCGGACCGACGGCGCTCCCATCGCCCGATGGCGTCGAGACGGTGGCGGTTGAATCGGCGGAAGAAATGTATGAAGCGGTTTTGTCTCGGTTTGCGGAAACGGACATCGTGATCAAGGCGGCGGCGGTCGCCGATTATCGGCCGAAATATGTCGCGGCTTCCAAAATTAAAAAGCAGCCGGGCGGTTATGTCGTTGAGATGGAGCGGACGGTCGATATTTTGAAGGCGCTTGGCGAGCGGAAAACGGGGCAGATTTTGGTTGGATTTGCCGCTGAGACGGACAACCTTGAGCAGTATGCGTTAAAAAAACTTGAAGAAAAGCGGCTCGATATGGTCGTCGCCAACAATGTCACCGAAGAAGGGGCAGGGTTTGCCGGCGATACGAACATCGTCACCATCTTCCGCCGCGACGGCGTCGTCCGGCCGCTGCCGCTCATGACGAAACGCGAGGCGGCCGAGGAAATTTTAAAAGAAATTCACGCGTACATCGAGGCGATTCGATGAAAGTCGCATCCGTGATTGTCGATGTCCCGTCCCGGCAGACGGACCGCCCGTTCGATTATGCGATCCCGGAGCGCTGGCAAGGCGTCATCCAGCCGGGCATGCGGGTGACGGTGCCGTTTGGGGCGCGGCGCTTGCAAGGGTTTGTCGTCGAGGTGAAAGACCATTCCGACATCAAACAACTGAAACCGATTGAGCATGTGCTTGATGTCGTGCCGGTGTTAAACGAAGAGCTGCTGGATCTTGGCCGCTATTTAACAGAAACGACGCTCTGTTTCGCCATCTCGGCGTACCAGGCGATGCTGCCGGCGGCGATGCGGGCGAAATATGAAAAAACGCTCCGCTTGGCGGATGAAGAGAAGAGAGGGAGGTTGCCGGATGAGGTAAAGCCGCTGTTTGCCGGGCGGACGGAAGCCCCTTGGAAAGAGGTGGAGGAGTCCGGTTTATGGCGGGCGGCGCAAAAAGCGGTGCAACAGGGCGTGCTCGAGGCGGTCTACAAGGTGAAAGAAAAAGCGGGCAAGAAAACGGTGAAGCACGCCGCTCTTGCCATTCCATCGGAACAAGCGAAACAGGAGCTCGGGTCGCTGCCGGCAAGGCAAAAAGAGGTGCTTTCCTTTTTGCTTGAAAAAGGGGAAGCGGCGCCGGTTGCCGAACTGCAGACGGCGCTTAGCGTCTCCTCAGCGCCGCTGAAAGCGCTCGTCGACAAAGGATTTGTGGTGCTGAACGATGTCGAGGTGTACCGCGACCCGTACGAGCATCGCACCTTTCAGCCGAGCGAGCCGCCGGCGCTCACCCAAGCGCAAAAGGCGGCGTTGACGAAGATCGCCGCTTCGGTGCGCGCCGGGGAGCATCGCACGTTTTTGCTGTATGGCGTCACCGGCAGCGGGAAGACGGAAGTGTATATGCAGGCGATCGATGAAGTGCTGCACCAAGGAAAGGAAGCGATCGTTCTTGTTCCGGAAATTTCGCTGACGCCGCAAATGGTCGAGCGCTTCAAAAGCCGGTTCGGCTCGAAAGTAGCGGTGCTTCACAGCGGGCTGTCGGTCGGCGAAAAATATGACGAATGGCGGAAAATTCACCGGAAAGAAGTACAGCTTGTCGTCGGGGCGCGATCGGCAGTGTTTGCCCCGTTTGAAAACTTGGGAATGATCATCATCGATGAGGAGCATGAGACGAGCTATAAGCAAGAAGAAATGCCGCGCTACCACGCGCGCGATGTCGCCATTTACCGCGCTCGCCGCCACAGCTGCCCGGTCGTGCTTGGCAGCGCCACCCCCTCGCTTGAGACGTTCGCCCGCGCCGCCAAAGGGGTGTACGAGTTGCTCGAGCTGCCGGAGCGCATCAGCGACCGCGGCCTGCCGGACGTTCATGTCGTCGATATGCGCGAGGAGCTGCGAAGCGGCAACCGTTCGATGTTTTCGCGCCGATTGCTTGACGAATTGCGCCGCCGGCTTGAGCGCGGCGAGCAGGCAGTGTTGCTGTTGAATCGACGCGGTTATTCGACGTTTGTCATGTGCCGCAGCTGCGGCTATGTCATCCGCTGTCCGCACTGCGACATTTCGCTGACGTACCATCGCGCCGGCGAGCGGATGAAATGCCATTATTGCGGGCATGAAGAGCCGCTTGTCCCCCGCTGTCCGTCGTGCGGAAGCGAACATATCCGCTTTTTCGGGACCGGCACGCAAAAAGTGGAAGAAGAACTGACGAGGTTGCTGCCGAAAGCGCGGGTCATCCGCATGGATGTCGATACGACCGGCCGCAAAGGGGCGCATGAAGAGCTGCTTTCCCGTTTTGCCGCCAAGGAAGCCGATATTTTGCTCGGCACGCAAATGATCGCCAAAGGGCTTGATTTTCCGAACGTCACGCTTGTTGGTGTGCTGGCGGCCGACACGATGCTTCATTTGCCCGATTTCCGCGCCGCGGAAAAAACGTTTCAGCTGTTGACGCAAGTGAGCGGGCGCGCCGGACGGCATGAGCTGCCCGGCGAAGTGATCATTCAGACGTATACGCCTGACCACTACAGCATTGAATTGGCCGCCCGCCACGACTACCGCGCCTTTTACCAGCGGGAGATGGAGCTGCGCAAAGCGCACGGCTATCCGCCGTACTATTATTTGACGCTCATTACCGCCGCCCACGAAGAGGCGCCAACCGCAGCCAAAGCGGCAGAAAAGATCGCCGCCTATTTGCGCAAGCAGTTGTCAAAGGAAGCGGTCGTCCTCGGCCCGGTCGCCTCGCCGATCGCCCGCCTTCATGATAGATATCGCTACCAATGCATGATAAAATACAAACGGGAGCCGAATTTGACCGCGGCGCTCAAAGCGGTCATCGACCGCTACCAAGCCGATGCCGCCCATGGCGGAGTGATGGTCACCATTGATACAAACCCATATATGATGATGTGAACTTGGAGGAATGACATTGTCTGTTTTGCCGATTGTCACGTATCCTGATCCGATTTTGGAGCGGCCGTGCGCGCCGGTGACGGCGTTTGACCGTCGGCTTGGGCGGCTGCTTGACGATATGTATGAAACGATGCTTGCCGCTGACGGGGTGGGCCTAGCCGCCCCGCAAATCGGCGTCGCCGAACAGATCGCTGTCATCGATGTCGGTGATGAACACGGTCGGATCGAGCTGATCAACCCGGTCGTGATCGAGGCGCGCGGTGAACAAGTGGATGTGGAAGGCTGTTTGAGCTTTCCCGGTTTGTTTGGCGAAGTGCCGCGCGCGAAATTTGTGAAAGTGCGGGCGCAAAACCGGCGCGGCCGCCCGTTTGTGCTTTCCGCGACCGGTTTTTTGGCGCGCGCCCTGCAGCATGAAATTGACCATTTGCGCGGCGTTTTGTTTACTTCGAAAGTGGTTCGATATTGCGATCTTGAAGAACTGGAAGGATAGATGCGGATGACGAACATTGTGTTTATGGGAACGCCTGACTTTGCTGTGCCGATTTTGCGCCAGCTTCTTCATGACGGCTACCGCGTGGCAGCGGTCGTCACCCAGCCGGATAAGCCGAAAGGGCGAAAGCGCGAGCTCGTGCCACCCCCGGTGAAAGTGGAAGCGGTGCGCCACGGCATCCCGGTGCTGCAGCCGACGAAAATCCGCGAACCGGAGCAGTATGAACAAGTGCTGGCGTTTGCGCCCGATTTGATTGTCACGGCAGCGTATGGACAAATTTTGCCAAAGGTGCTGCTTGAGGCGCCGAAATACGGCTGCATCAACGTCCACGCTTCGCTTCTTCCGGAACTGCGCGGCGGGGCGCCGATCCATTATGCGATTTGGCAAGGAAAAACGAAAACAGGCGTCACGATCATGTACATGGTGGAGCGGCTGGATGCCGGCGACATGCTGGCGCAGGTCGAAGTGCCGATTGAAGAGACGGATACGGTCGGCACCCTCCATGATAAATTGAGCGCCGCCGGGGCTAAACTATTGTCGGAGACCCTTCCACTGCTGTTGGAAGGCCGTCTCACCTCCATCCCTCAAGAGGAGGAGAAGGCGACGTACGCGCCGAACATTCGCCGCGAGCAGGAGCGGATCGATTGGACGCAGCCCGGCGAAGCCATTTACAATCATATCCGCGCCTTCCATCCGTGGCCGGTGACGTATACCACACACGAGGGGAATATTTGGAAAATTTGGTGGGGCGAAAAAGTGCCGGCGCCCTGTTCGGCGCCGCCGGGTACGATTTTGGCGCTTGAGGAAAACGGCATTGTTGTTGCCACCGGCAATGAGACGGCCATTCGCATCACCGAACTGCAGCCGGCCGGCAAAAAGCGGATGGCGGCGGGTGAATTTTTGCGCGGCGCCGGCAGCCGGCTGGCGGTCGGCATGAAGTTAGGAGAGGATCATGAACGTACGTGAACTTGCTTTAGATACGCTGTTGGCTATTGAACAAAAAGGAGCATACAGCCATCTCGAACTGAACGACGCCATTCGCCAAGGGCATCTCGACAGCCGCGATGCGGCGCTGCTGACGGAAATTGTGTACGGCACGGTGCAGCGGCGCGACACGCTCGACTATTATTTGGCGCCGTTTTTGCGCAAGGCGCGCCGGATTGAGCCGTGGGTGCGCGTGCTTCTTCGGTTGACGCTGTACCAAATGGTCTATTTGGACCGCGTCCCCGACCGCGCCGCTGTGTTTGAAGCGGTCGAAATCGCCAAGCGCCGAGGCCATCGCGGCATCGCGTCGCTCGTAAACGGCGTATTGCGCACGATCGGCCGCGAAGGGCTGCCATCGATAGAGGCTGTTGGTGACGTTGGCAAGCGGCTCGCCCTTGCCACCAGCCATCCGGAGTGGCTCGTCCGGCGCTGGATCAAGCAATACGGTTATGAAGACGCGGCGCGCATGTGTGAGATGAACTTGCGCCCGCCGCAATCAACGGCCCGCGTCAACCGGCTGCGCGCGACCGTCGAAGAAGCGCTTAAGCGGCTGCGCGGCGAAGGGGTGGAGGCCAGCCGCGGTCGTATCGCGCCCGAGGCCATTCGCGCGGAAAAAGGGAATTTGGCTCATACGGAGGCGTTTCACGCCGGTTGGCTGACGATTCAAGACGAAAGCTCGATGCTTGTCGCCCGAGCGCTCGACCCAGCCCCTGGCGAGCGAGTGCTTGACTGCTGCGCGGCGCCGGGCGGAAAAACGAC
Organism: Geobacillus jurassicus NBRC 107829; assembly: GCF_001544315.1. Classification (GTDB taxonomy): domain Bacteria; phylum Bacillota; class Bacilli; order Bacillales; family Anoxybacillaceae; genus Geobacillus; species Geobacillus jurassicus. Next base: position 35,625 of record NZ_BCQG01000026.1, on the reverse strand, counting down.
CCATATCGCTGAGCGGATGGACGGGCGCGGCGAAGTCGTCGCCGTCGATATTCATGAGCATAAAATAAAGCTCATTGAACAGCAGGCGCAAAGGCTCGGCTTTGGGAACATCAAAACACTCGCCCTTGACAGCCGTCGGCTTGGGGAACAGTTCGCTCCGGAGTCGTTCGACCGCATTTTAGTCGATGCCCCATGCACTGGATTTGGCGTCATTCGCCGCAAACCGGAGATCAAATACACGAAGGGGAAAGAGGATGTCGCGGCGCTCGTTGAGGTGCAGCAAGCCATTTTGCGGGCGGCCGCTCCGCTTTTGAAAAAAGGCGGCACGCTTGTCTACAGCACATGCACCGTGGAGCGCGAGGAAAACGAAGAGGCCGTCGCCCGCTTTTTAGCCGATCATCCCGATTTTTCCCTCGATGACCGCCTTGCTGAGCGGCTGCCGGAGCCGGTGCGGCCGCATGTGAAAGGCGGCATGCTTCAGCTGCTGCCGCATCATTTTGACTCTGACGGGTTTTTTATCGCCCGACTGCGAAAGAAGGTGTAAAAGCATGGAAATGGTTCGTCCGGCTGCCCGCCGCTTTGTCGGTGAAACGCAGCCTCCGTTGCCATCGATTTATTCGCTCACGCTAGACGAATTGAAGGAATGGCTTGTCGCTCAAGGCGAAAAGCCGTTTCGCGCCACGCAAATTTACGAGTGGCTGTATAAAAACCGCGTCACCGATTTTGCCGACATGACGAATTTGCCGAAGCGGCTGCGCGAACAGCTGGCTGCGTCGTTCTCGATCACGACGTTAAAGACGGTTGTCAAGCAAACGTCCAAAGACGGGACGATCAAATTTTTGTTTGAGCTTCATGACGGCTATTCGATCGAGACGGTGCTTATGCGCCATAACTACGGCAATTCGGTGTGCGTCACGACGCAAGTCGGCTGCCGCATCGGCTGCACGTTTTGCGCTTCCACGCTCGGCGGTCTGAAGCGCCATTTGGAGGCGGGCGAAATCGTCGCCCAAGTCGTGCACGTACAAAAAGCGCTCGATGAAACGAATGAGCGCGTCAGCAGCATCGTCGTCATGGGCATCGGCGAGCCGTTTGACAACTACGATGCGCTCATCAAGTTTTTACACATCGTCAACCACCCAAAAGGGTTGAACATTGGCGCCCGGCATATTACTGTTTCGACGAGCGGCATCATCCCGAAAATTTACCAATTTGCCGATGAAGGGATGCAAATCAACTTTGCCATTTCCTTGCATGCGCCGACGAATGAGTTGCGAACAAAACTCATGCCGATCAATAAAGCGTATCCGCTGCCCAAGCTGATGGAGGCGGTTCGGTATTACATTGAAAAAACCGGGCGGCGCGTGACGTTTGAATATGGGCTGTTCGGCGGGGTGAACGACCAGCTTGAGCACGCCGAGCAGTTGGCCGAGCTGATTAAAGGGCTGAAATGCCATGTGAATTTGATTCCGGTCAACTACGTGCCGGAGCGCAACTATGTGCGCACGCCGCGCAGCCAAATTTTCGCCTTTGAACGGGCGTTGAAAAAACATGGAATCAACGTAACCATTCGCCGCGAACATGGACACGACATCGATGCCGCCTGCGGACAGCTTCGCGCGAAGGAGCGAAAAGAGGAGACGAGGTGAGTCGGATGCGAGCCGTTTTCCGAACCGACATCGGCCAAATTCGCGAGCATAACGAAGACAGCGGCGGCGTATTTGTCAATCAAAGCGGCCAATATTTGGCCGTCGTCGCCGACGGGATGGGCGGCCATCGCGCCGGCGACGTGGCGAGCTCCATGGCGGTGGCGTATTTGCAGGAGCAATGGGAGAAAGAAAATCACCTTGCTTCGCCGACCGAGGCGGAGCAATGGCTTCAAACGCATATTGCCGCGGCGAACGAGCAATTGTTTCGCCATGCCCTTTCCCACCCAGAATGTCAAGGAATGGGGACGACGATCGTCGCTGCTGTTTGCGCTGGTCCGTTTGCGACGGTTGCCCATATCGGCGACAGCCGCTGCTACGTGCTCAACCAAAGAGGAATTCAGCAGCTGACGGATGACCACTCGTTGGTCAATGAGCTTGTCAAAAGCGGGCAGCTTTCCAAAGAGGCCGCCGAGCATCATCCGCGCAAAAACGTGCTGCTGCGGGCGCTTGGCACAGAGCCGGCGGTGAAAATCGACGTCAAAACGGTGGCGGTCGACGATGGCGATATGTTGTTGTTATGTTCAGACGGGTTGTCCAACAAGGTGCCGGAAGCGGATATGATACATATTTTGACGGGGGACGGCACGCTGGAAGAGAAGGCGGAGGCGCTTATCGAGCTCGCCAACGGGCGGGGCGGGGAAGACAACATTTCGCTGGCGGTCATCGATGTTTCAGCGGAACGTGAAGGTGGGTGATCGGCGTGCTCATTGGAAAGCGATTGAATGACCGCTATAAAATCATCAGCCTCATCGGCGGCGGCGGCATGGCGAACGTGTATTTAGCCCGCGACATGATTTTGGAGCGCGATGTCGCTGTCAAAGTGCTCCGCCTCGATTTTGCCAATGATGATCAGTTCATCAAACGGTTCCGCCGCGAGGCGCAGGCGGCGACGAGCTTAAACCATGAACATATCGTTTCTATTTATGACGTCGGCGAAGAAGAAGGCGTCTATTACATCGTCATGGAGTATGTGCGCGGCGCTACGCTCAAGCAATACATCCAGCAGCACGCTCCCCTTCCGGTCGAACAGGCGCTTCGCATCATGGACCAGCTGACATCAGCGATCGCCCATGCCCATGAGAACGGCATCATTCACCGCGACATTAAACCGCAAAACATTTTGCTTGATGAGCACGGCAATGTGAAAGTGACCGACTTCGGCATCGCTGTGGCGATGAGCGGCACGACGATCACGCAAACGAACTCGGTGCTCGGTTCGGTTCATTATTTGTCGCCGGAGCAGGCGCGCGGGGGCATCGCTACTGAAAAATCGGACATTTATTCACTCGGCATTGTCATGTTTGAACTCGTCACCGGCCGGCTGCCGTTTTCCGGCGAATCAGCCGTTTCGATCGTGTTGAAGCACTTGCAGACGGAAACGCCGTCGCCGAAGGCGTGGAATCCGGACATTCCGCAAAGCGTGGAAAACATTATTTTAAAGGCGACGGCGAAAGACCCGTTTTATCGCTACCAATCGGCGCGCGAAATGAACGAGGACATTCGGACGGCGCTTGATCCAAGGCGGCGCAACGAGCCGAAATTCACCATTCCAGATGATGACGAGGAAGCGACGAAAGCCATTCCGATTATAAAACAGGCAGAAAGCGCGGCGTTGGAGCAAGAGACGCTCGTGTACGAGGAAAAAACGAGCGAACCGGCTCATGCGGCCGGCGAGCCGAAACAGAAGCGGAAGCGAGCGTGGATCGCCTGGCTTTTGGCCGCTTTGCTGCTTGCCGGCGCCGTTGGCGTCAGCGCCGTCACATGGATTCCAGACCTCATTTTTCCAAAAGAAGTGACGATGCCGAACGTGGTCAACAAAGACTATGATGAGGCGGTTGAACAGCTGTCGTCGCTCGGTTTGGAAATCAAAGATACGATCGATGTAGAAAATGATAAAATAGAAGAGGGAAAAGTCGTGCGCACCGATCCGGAAGCCGGCATGACGGTGAAGCAAGGAGCCGGCGTCATTATTTATAAAAGCATTGGAAAAAAGAAAATCGAATTTCCAAGCTTCATTGGCGATGATATTGCTGCGGCGGAGGAGGAGCTGCGCGCCGAAGGATTTGTCCGCATCACACGCAACGGCCGCTACAGCGACAAGCCGGAAGGGACGATTTTGGACCAATATCCGTATGCCGGCGATCGAGTGGCGCCTGATGAAACGGAAGTCGTCTTTACCGTCAGCCTCGGACCGGAGAAAGTCACGGTCAAAGATTTAACCGGGTATACGGAAAAAAGCGTGCGCGATTACGGGGCCGATCAAGGGCTGCGCATTGACGTCAAGTATGAGTATTCGGACAAGGTGCCGGAAGGGCTTGTCATTTCGCAAACCCCGGCGGCGAACGAGCAGGTGGAAAAAGGCGAGACCATCACCGTCGTCATCTCCCGCGGGCCGGAACCGAAGCCGTCGAAAACGGTGATTAAAGAGATTACGATTCCGTATGAACCGGCGATGCCCGGGCAAATCGTTGAGGCCCAGCTTTACATCCAAGATGCCGCCCACAATATGACAACGCCATACAAAACATACCGGCTGACGGCGCCAGCGACCGAGATGGTCGAGTTTGAAATTCCATATGGGGAGACCGCTTATTACCGCGTCATTGTCAACAACGTCGTCAAAGAGGAAGGCTCGATCCCATATCCAGAAAACGACGGGAAAAAGGAGTGAGGCTATGGCGGAAGGACAAATCATCAAAGCGTTAAGCGGATTTTACTACGTCCTGTCCGAAGGCCGCGTGTTCCAATGCCGCGGGCGCGGCGTGTTCCGCAAGAAAAAAGTGACGCCGCTTGTCGGCGACCGCGTCGTTTTCCAGGCGACGAGTGAAACGGAAGGCTATATTTTGGAGGTTTGCGAGCGGCAAAACGAGTTGGTGCGGCCGCCGATCGCCAACGTTGAGCAGGCGATTTTAGTCTTTTCGGCCGTCAGCCCGGATTTCAGCGCCAAGCTGCTCGACCGCTTTCTCGTTTTAGTGGAATCGAAAGATATTACGCCGATCATTGTCATCAGCAAAATCGATTTGTTGGATGGCGAATCGAAAGAAGAGATCGCCCGCTACGTGCATGATTACCGGCGCATCGGCTACGACGTCATCGAAACGTCAGCAGTGACCAAGGGCGGCCTCGATGAACTGGCGTTGCGCCTTCGCGGCCGCGTCTCCGTCGTCGCCGGGCAGTCCGGGGTGGGCAAATCGTCGTTGCTGAACGCGCTCCGTCCGGATTTGCGGTTGAAAACAGGCGACATTTCCACCCATTTAGGGCGCGGCAGGCACACGACCCGCCATGTCGAACTGCTTGAGGTCGCCGGCGGGCTTGTCGCCGACACGCCAGGGTTCAGCGCTCTCGAATTTGATCATATTGAGCTCGACGAATTGCCGCATTATTTTCCGGAATTCCGGATGTACGGGGAAGGATGCAAATTCCGCGGCTGCCTTCATATCGCCGAGCCGAAATGCGCCGTGCGCGAAGCGGTTGAGGCGGGGGAGATTCCATTGTACCGCTATGACCATTACTTGAGTTTTGTTGCTGAAATGAAAGAACGAAAGCCGAGGTATTGAACATGATTCGAATTGCGCCATCGATTTTATCAGCCGATTTTGCCCGCCTGGCTGAGGAAATTCGGTCCGTTGAGGAGGGTGGGGCGGACTGGATTCATGTGGATGTCATGGACGGGCATTTCGTGCCGAATTTGACGTTCGGTCCGCCGGTCGTGGCCGCCATTCGTCCGGTGACGAAGCTGCCGCTTGACGTCCATTTAATGATCGCCGATCCGGACCGATACATTCCGGCATTTGCCAAAGCCGGCGCGGATTTGATTTCTGTCCATGTGGAGGCGTGCGTGCATTTGCATCGAACGATTCATTTCATCAAAGAACAAGGCGTCAAAGCCGGGGTCGTGCTCAATCCACATACACCGGTCGAGATGATCCGCCATGTGATCGCTGATGTCGATCTCGTCCTGTTGATGACGGTCAATCCTGGGTTTGGCGGACAGGCGTTCATTCCGGCGGTCGTGCCGAAAATCCGTGAGGTCGCCCGGATGGCCAACGAACAAAACAAAGAGGTCGACATTGAAGTTGACGGCGGCATCAATGCGGAAACGGCGCCGCTTTGCGTGGAAGCCGGGGCGAACGTGCTTGTCGCTGGATCGGCCATTTACAACGAACCGGACCGAGCCGCCGCCATTCGTGCGCTTCGCGAAGCGTGCGCCAAGTAGCGGGCAGACAGCGCAGCCCTCGCTTGCGCAATGAAAATGCCGCCGGCAGCGGAGCGATTCACGTCATGGCGAGCGGTTGGATGGCGCGCCGCCTTTATCATCTTATTCGCTCGCTAAGGCGATGAGCTAAAAAGGTGGAAGACGGCCGTTTTCGTCCTAGCCGGAAGGGGGGAGCATGTTGATTCATATCGTTGGCGGCGGTCCGCGCTACCTTCTTCCCGATTTGCGCTCGTATGACGGGAACGATGTGCAATGGGTCGGCGTCGACCGCGGCACGAAAACGTTGCTTGATTTCGGGTTTCACCCTGTGCGGGCGTTCGGAGATTTTGATTCGCTGCCATCCGAAGAAGTCGCCCGGCTGCAGAAGATGTTGCCGGAGCTTGATATTTGGCCGTCGGAAAAAGACAAAACGGATATGGAGATCGCCCTTGACTGGGCGGTTGAGCAGACCGACGGGGCCATCCGTCTGTTCGGAGCGACTGGCGGGCGGCTCGACCATCTGTTTGGCAACGTCGAGTTGTTGCTGAAATATGCTGAGCGGCCGATTGAACTGATCGACCGGCAAAACGTGCTCACCGTCCATCTGCCTGGTGTGCATACGGTCGTGCGCGACGAGCGGTACCGCTACGTATCGTACATCCCGATTTCTGAAACGGTGACAGAACTTACGCTGATCGGATTTAAATATCCGTTAACAAACTGTCATATTTCCCGCGGCTCGACATTATGTATTAGTAATGAACTTATCCAATCTTCTGGTACTTTTTCGTTTTCGGAAGGCATATTAATGATGATAAGGAGCAGCGATTTTGCCGGCTGCCCGTAGTCGCGCTTAGCTCGGTAAGGAATATACTGAATAACGAAACGGCGGGAAGCTTGTCATGATCGGTGTGAGGAGGGAATCGGGATGAAGTTTTATACGATCAAGCTGCCGAAATTTTTAGGCGGAATCGTGCGGGCGGTGTTGAACGCATTTAAAAAAGGATAAGAAAAAAGCACCATTTTTGGTGCTTTTTTTGTTGAGCCGCTGAACAAAAGGGGGCAGGCCTTTTGGAGCGGCTTCTTCTCGTTAATCTGTTAGACGCGTTTCACTTTTCCAGATTTCAGCGCGCGCGCCGAAACCCAGACGCGTTTCGGTTTGCCGTCAACTAAAATGCGCACTTTTTGCAAGTTCGCTTTCCACGTGCGGCGGCTGGCGTTCATGGCGTGAGAACGCGAGTTGCCGAACGATTTTTTCTTGCCGGTCACAAAGCATTTCGCCATCGTTTTTCCCTCCTTGCTTTCACATCCCTCTAAAAACACTATTATAATTTATCATACAACCGTATGGATTGCAATAGACGAGACGTCTTCTTTCAAGAAACAGTCCTTGACATACATTTCGGTTTTCGGCTAAATAATACTAGTGGGCGGCCGGGAAGCGCTTTGAAAACAGAAAGCGTTATAGTACAATAGGGGTAGCTGTGCGAGATACGCAAAGGGGGAACGAGCATGTCGATCGAATGGCAAACGAAATACGGGCGCATTGAAGTGGCCAATGAAGTCATTGCGATGATCGCGGGGGGAGCGGCCGTCGATTGTTACGGAATCGTCGGAATGGCGTCGAAAAACCAGATTCGCGACGGATTGTCGGACATTTTGCGCCGGGAAAATTTTTCTAAAGGGGTTGTCGTCCGGGAAGAAAACGGCGAAGTACATATCGATATGTACATTATCGTCAGCTATGGGACGAAAATTTCTGAAGTTGCCCACAACGTGCAGTCGAAAGTAAAGTACACGCTCGATCAAACGCTTGGACTGGCGGTCCAGTCGATCAACATTTACGTTCAAGGGGTTCGGGTGGTGAACCCGTAGTAAGGAGGAATTAGCCGGTGACCATGAGGATGCTTGACGGAAGACGGTTTGCCGATATGGTGCAGCAAGGGGCCGCGCATTTGGCGAACAACGCCAAGGCGGTCGATGCGCTGAACGTCTTTCCGGTTCCAGATGGCGATACAGGAACAAATATGAACTTGTCGATGACGTCCGGGGCGAAAGAAGTGAAGGCGAACGTCTCCGACCATATCGGCAACGTCGCCGCAGCGCTGGCGAAAGGGCTGCTGATGGGGGCGCGCGGCAATTCCGGCGTCATTTTGTCGCAGCTGTTTCGCGGGTTTGCCAAGGCGGTGGAAGGCAAACAACAAGTGAACAGCTTCGAATTCGCCGCCGCCTTGCAGGCGGGGGTGGACACGGCCTACAAGGCGGTGATGAAGCCGGTCGAGGGGACGATTCTCACCGTTGCCAGAGAGGCGGCGCACAAGGCGGTGGAGGTGGCGAAGAAAGAGCGTGACGTCATCGCTGTGATGGAAGCGGCGCTTGCTGAGGCGAAAGCCGCGCTCCAACGCACGCCGGAGCTGCTGCCCATCTTAAAGGAAGTCGGTGTCGTCGACAGCGGCGGTCAAGGGCTCGTGTACGTCTATGAAGGGTTTCTCGCCGCCTTGAAAGGGGAAACGGCAAGCGCCGCACGCGCGGAAGTGCCGATGGACGATTTGGTGAAAATGGTGCACCATCAAAGCGCGCAAAGCCATATTCATGCGGATGAGATCGAATTTGGCTACTGCACCGAGTTCATGGTCCGCTTTGAGCCGGACAAGCTGGCCGAGCACCCGTTTTCCGAAGAAACGTTCCGCCGCGAGTTAAGCCGGTTCGGCGACTCATTGCTCGTTGTCGCGGATGACGAGCTCGTCAAAGTGCACATCCATTCGGAAACGCCGGGAGAAGTATTGACGTATGGCCAGCGCTACGGGAGCTTGATCAACATTAAAATCGAAAACATGCGCGAGCAGCATGCCAACATCGTCGGCAAAGAGGCGAAAGCGGCGTCTGGCGCAGCCGTGGAGAAAGCGAGGCCGTACGGCATCGTCGCCGTCGCCATGGGCGCCGGCGTGGCCGAACTGTTTCGGAGCATCGGCGCGCACGCCATCATTGAAGGTGGGCAAACGATGAATCCGAGCACGGAAGAAATTGCTGACGCCATTCGCCGCGCCAACGCAGAGACGGTGTTTGTGCTGCCGAACAACAAAAACATCGTGATGGCGGCAAAACAGGCGGCAGAGTTGTTCGAACAGCGGGTTGTCGTCATCCCGTCGAAAACCGTCCCGCAAGGATTGGCGGCGCTGTTGGCGTTTCAACCGGCGCAATCGGCCGAGCAGAATGAACGGGCGATGACGGCGGCGCTGTCGCGAGTCAAAACAGGGCAAGTGACGTTTTCGGTGCGCGACACGACGATTGACGGCATCGAGATTCAAAAGGGCGATTACATGGGTCTTTTGGATGACCGAATCATCGTTGCTGACAAAGACAAGATCGCCGTGACAAAACAATTGCTCGATGCGCTCATTGACGAAGAAAGTGAAATTGTGACGATTTTGTACGGCGAAGATGCGACGGAAGCTGAAGTGGAAACGGTTGTCGCTTATTTGGAAAAAGAACATGACGGGGTTGAAGTGGAAGTGCATAACGGAAAACAGCCGCTGTATCCATTCATCATTTCCGTCGAGTAATATGTTAGAATAATAGAAGGGAGCATTCCCTTCTATTTTTCTGTTTTGTGGAGGAATCACGCCAATGAAATACAAAAGCGTCTTTGATATCATTGGCCCGGTGATGGTCGGGCCGTCAAGCTCACATACGGCCGGGGCGGTGCGCATCGGCTTGGTTGCGCGCAAGCTGTTTGGAAGAAAACCGGCATGGGCGCGCATTTCGTTTTACGGCTCGTTTGCCGAGACGTATCGGGGGCATGGCACCGACGTTGCCATTGTCGCCGGGCTGCTCGGGTTTGACACGTTTGATGAACGTCTTCCGAATGCGCTCGAGATCGTCCGTGCGGAAGGAGTGGATGTTTTGTTTTCCGCTGAGGAAGCGATTCCGCATCATCCGAATACGGCTCGCCTGCACATTGGCGATGAAAAAGGCGAGCTTGAGCTTGTCGGCATTTCGATTGGGGGCGGAAAAATCGAAATCGTCGAGTTGAATGGGTTTGCCTTGAAGTTGTCCGGCCATCATCCGGCGTTGCTCATTATGCATAACGACCGGTATGGGACGATTGGAGCGGTCGCTTCGGTGTTGGCGAAACACAAGATCAACATCGGCCATATGGAAGTGTCGCGCAAGGAGAAAGGAAAAGAAGCGCTCATGGCGATCGAAGTCGACCAGCCGTTGACCGATGATCTGATTCAAGAATTGGAGCAGCTGCCGAACATCATTCAAGTGGCTAAGCTCATTGATTGAAAAGAAATCGGTTTCATAATTGGTGAGCATCTAAGAAGATGCAGTCATGATGGAGAGAGGACAGGTGAGAATGGAATGTTTCGCAATGTGGCTGAACTGGTGGCGTTGGCCGAAAAGGACAACGTCAAAATCGCTGAAGTGATGATCCGTCAGGAAGTGGAAGTGAGCGGGCGAAGCCGGGAAGAGGTGATCGCTCAAATGGACCACCATCTAGCCGTCATGGAGCGCGCCGTCGAGAAGGGGCTGCAAGGGGTTGCGTCCCGTTCCGGGCTGACTGGCGGCGATGCGGTGCGGATGCAACGCTATATTGAGAACGGCCGTTTTTTGTCCGGGGAAACGATTTTGGACGCCGTCAGCAAAGCCATGGCGACGAACGAAGTGAACGCGGCGATGGGCGTCATTTGCGCCACGCCGACGGCTGGGGCGGCCGGCGTCGTCCCGGGGACGCTGTTTGCCGTGAAAGAGAAGCTGCGGCCGACAAGAATGGAAATGATTGAGTTTTTGTTTACAGCCGGGGCGTTTGGCTGCGTTGTCGCCAACAACGCCTCGATTTCCGGCGCCGCCGGCGGCTGTCAAGCTGAGGTTGGATCGGCGGCCGGCATGGCGGCCGCAGCGCTTGTCGAGCTGGCTGGGGGGACGCCGAGCCAAGCGGCCGAAGCGATGGCCATCGCCTTAAAAAATATGCTGGGATTGGTATGCGACCCAGTCGCTGGCCTTGTCGAAGTGCCGTGCGTGAAGCGGAACGCGATGGGGGCGGCGAACGCCATGATCGCTGCGGATATGGCGCTAGCGGGGATTAAAAGCCGCATTCCGTGCGATGAAGTGATTGAAGCGATGTATCGCATCGGTGCGGCCATGCCGGTGGCGTTCAAAGAAACGGCGCAAGGGGGGTTGGCCGCGACGCCGACCGGCCGCGCCATTGCGGCCCGCATTTTCGGCGCTTCTGCGGCATCGAAGTGAACGAAGCGATGCAGCAGCCGGTGACGGCGGTCAAAGGCATCGGCGAAGAGACGGCGGCCGCACTTGCCGACATCGGCATCGCCACAGTCGGCGAGCTGCTCGCGTATGCCCCGTACCGCTATGACGATTACGAGCAAAAAGACTTGGCCGCCGTCCGCCATGAGGAAAAGGTGACAGTGGAAGGGAAAGTGTACAGCGCCCCGCTGTTGACGTATTACGGAAAGAAAAAATCGCGCCTTTCCTTCCGCATGTTGGCCGGCCGCTACTTGATCACCGTCGTCTGCTTCAACCGTCCATATTTGAAGGAAAAAATCGTCCTGAACGAAACGGTGACGGTGATTGGCAAATGGGACCGGCACCGGCAGACGATCAACGCGTACGAGCTCCGGTTCGGACCGGCTCCAGAGACAACCGGCATCGAGCCGGTTTACTCGGTGCGCAGCCCGCTGACGGTGAAAACGATGCGCCGGCTTATGAAAGCGGCGTTTGAACAGTTTGGCGCGCACATTCCCGACCCGCTTCCGCCCGCTTTGCGCCGCGCCTATCGTCTCGTCGACAAGCAAGAAGCGCTCCGCGCCCTTCATTTTCCGCGTTCGCGCGAAGAGCTGCATCAAGCGCGGCGTCGGCTCGTCTACGAGGAGTTTCTGTTCTATCAGCTGAAAATGCAGGCGCTCCGGCGGCTGATGCGCGATGAGCGGCGCGGCATCGTCCACTCGTTTTCCGAAGAGCGGCTTTCGTCCTTTCTTTCCGGATTGCCGTTTGCCTTGACGAACGCCCAGCGCCGCGTCATCGGCGAAATTTTGGCGGACATGCGCTCGCCGCGGCAAATGAACCGACTTTTGCAAGGAGATGTGGGTTCCGGAAAGACGGTCGTCGCGGCTGTGGCTCTTTACGCCGCTGCCTTGTCCGGGTTTCAAGGGGCGATGATGGTGCCGACGGAAATTTTGGCTGAACAGCACGCCCGCTCGCTCGCCGAGCTGTTTGCCGATACCGATGTGACCATCGCGCTCTTGACAAGCTCCGTCAAGGGGAAGCGGCGCAAAGAGGTGCTCGCCGAACTGGAAGAAGGAACGATTGACATCGTCGTAGGCACGCACGCCTTGATTCAAGAAGGAGTGCAGTTTCGCCGGCTCGGCCTCGTCATTACAGATGAGCAGCACCGCTTTGGTGTCGAGCAGCGCCGCATTTTGCGCGAGAAAGGGCATGCGCCGGATGTGTTGATGATGACGGCGACACCGATCCCGCGCACGCTCGCCATTACAGTGTTTGGCGACATGGACATATCGGTGCTCGATGAAATGCCGGCCGGACGAAAAAAAGTCGAGACGTATTGGGTGAAGCATAACCAGTTCGCCCGCGTGCTTGATTTTATCGAAAAAGAATTGCGCCGCGGCCATCAGGCGTATGTCATCTGTCCGCTCATTGAGGAGTCGGACAAATTGGACGTGCAAAACGCCATCGATGTCCATAGCCAACTTGTCCATTATTATCGCGGGAAATATGAGATCGGCTTGATGCACGGCCGGCTGTCGGCCGATGAAAAAGAACGCGTCATGCGGGCGTTCAGCGAAAACCGCATCCATGTGCTCGTCTCAACCACGGTTGTGGAAGTCGGCGTGAACGTACCGAATGCGACAGTGATGGTGATTTACGACGCCGAACGGTTTGGCCTCGCCCAGCTCCATCAGCTGCGCGGACGGGTCGGGCGCGGCGACGCCCAGTCATACTGCATTTTGATCGCCGACCCGAAATCGGAAGTCGGCAAAGAACGGATGCGCATCATGACGGAAACGACGGACGGCTTTGTGCTCGCGGAAAAAGACTTGGAACTGCGCGGCCCGGGTGATTTTTTCGGCACGAAACAAAGCGGGCTGCCGGAGTTCCGCTACGGCGATCCGGTGCATGATTACCGGATTTTAGAAGTCGCCCGTCGCGACGCCGTCAAGCTCGTTTCCTCGGCCGCATTTTGGCGCGATGAGGCGTACGCCGGGCTGCGCGCCGAGCTCGAAGCGTCCGGCGTGCTTGATGGGGAAAAGCTGGATTAATAGATAGAAAGGGGGCGGCCAGCAATAGATGGCCGCTTTTCACTTTTTCTGCTTGCATTTCGTTTTTTGATATTATATATTACCTTTAGTACCTAGTCATAAAATTGGACGGTGTCACAAATCGATGAGAAAAAGCAAACGCGAACGACAACGGCTGCTGCAGGAGACGATCCGGGAAAACCCGTTTATCACCGATGAAGAGCTCGCCGAGAAGTTTTCCGTCAGCGTGCAGACGATCCGGCTTGACCGGCTTGAGCTGGCGATTCCCGAACTGCGCGAGCGCATCAAAAATGTCGCCCGCCAGTCGTTCGCCGATAAAGTGCGGGCACTGCCGCTTGAGGAAGTGATCGGCGACATCATTGACATCGAGCCAGATGCGAGCGCCATTTCGATTTTCGATGTGAAAGAAGAGCACGTCTTTCGGCGCACCCGCATCGCCCGCGGCCACCACCTGTTCGCTCAGGCGAACTCGCTCGCCGTCGCTGTCATCCATGATGAACTGGCGCTGACAGCGAAAGCGACGATCCGCTTTGTGCGCCAAGTGAAAGAAGGGGAGCGGGTCGTGGCGAAAGCGAAAGTGGCCGGCAAAACGGCGCACGGACGCACGATTGTCGAGGTCAACAGCTACGTCGGTCAGGAACTTGTCTTTTCCGGAACGTTTGAAATGTATCGCTCAAACATAGAGAAAAAGGATGGCGACAGCAATGAACATCGCGATTGATGCCATGGGGGGCGACCACGCCCCGCGCGAAATCGTGCTCGGCGCGGCAAGAGCCGTTGCGCATTTTTCCGACATTCATATCACGTTAATCGGCGATGAGGCGAAAATTCGCCCGCACTTGCCGGACAGGGAGCGCATTTCGATCATCCACGCCGAGGAAGTGATCGAAGCGGACGATGAGCCGGTGCGGGCGGTGCGGCGCAAAAAACATTCGTCGATGGTGCGCATGGCGGAAGAAGTGAAAGAAGGGCGCGCAGACGCCTGCATTTCCGCCGGCAATACAGGGGCGCTCATGGCGGCCGGGCTGTTTGTCGTCGGACGGATCAACGGCATCGACCGCCCGGCGCTCGCGCCGACGCTGCCGACGTTGGATGGACGCGGCTTCGTCTTTCTAGATGTCGGCGCCAACGTCGATGCCAAGCCGGAACATTTGCTTCAATATGCCCTTATGGGGCATGTGTACGCCAAACAAGTGCGGGGCATCGCGAAGCCGCGCATCGGCTTGCTGAACGTCGGCACAGAAGACCAAAAAGGGAATGAAACCGTGAAGCGGGCGTTTGCCTTGCTGAAAGAAACGGATCTTCATTTTATCGGCAACGTCGAGGCGCGCGATTTGCTGCAAGGAGCGGCCGATGTCGTCGTCGCTGACGGATTTGCCGGCAATGTCGCGTTAAAAACGATTGAAGGGACGGCGATGGCGCTCTTTTCCTTGCTTAAGCAGACGCTGACAAGCGGCGCCGCGGCGAAACTGGCCGCCGCTGTCCTCAAGCCGAAGCTCGCCGGACTGAAAAAGATGATGGACTACTCGGAGTACGGCGGCGCGGCGTTGTTCGGTTTAAATGCCCCGGTCATTAAAGCGCACGGGTCGTCCGATGCCAACGCCATCTTCCACGCCATCCGCCAAGCGCGCGAGATGGTGGCCAACGATGTCATCGGTACGATCAAAACGGAGCTGGAACGGGCATAATCGGTAAAGGAGGAATCAAAATGGGGAAAATCGCCTTTTTATTTCCGGGCCAAGGATCGCAGACGGTCGGCATGGCGAAAGACGCCGCCGAGCATGACGACCGCGCCCGTGCCGTCATCGCGGAGGCTGACGAGCGGCTTGGATTCGCGCTTTCCAAGCTCATGTTCAACGGGCCGCAAGAAGAGCTGACGTTGACATATAACGCCCAACCGGCGCTGCTAGCCGCCAGCATCGCCTTGCTTCAGTTTGTAGACGGCGCTGGGCTGAAAGCCGACTACGTCGCCGGCCATAGCTTAGGCGAATATACGGCGCTTGTCGCCGCCGGCGCCATGTCGTTTGCCGATGCCGTCTACGCGGTGCGCCGCCGCGGCGAGCTGATGGATGAAGCGGTGCCGGCCGGCGAAGGGACGATGGCAGCGGTGTTGGGAATGGACGCCGAGGCGATCGAAGCGGTGACAAATGAAATCGCTGCCCAGGGCGACCCGGTCGAGCCGGCCAACTTCAACTGCCCAGGGCAAATCGTCATCTCCGGATCGAAAGCCGGGGTGGAAAAAGCGGGGCGACTGGCGAAAGAGCGCGGCGCCAAGCGCGTCATTCCGCTTGAAGTGAGCGGTCCGTTCCACTCATCGCTCATGAAGCCGGCGGCGGAAAAACTGAAAGCCGTTCTTGACAGCTTGGCCATTCGTGACGCCGCCATTCCGGTCGTCGCCAATGTGACGGCGGAGCCGGTGACGAAAAAAGACGACATCGCCCGCCTCCTCATTGAGCAGCTGTACTCGCCGGTGCGCTGGGAGCAGTCGGTGCGCACGCTTCTTTCGCTTGGCGTCGACACGTTTGTGGAGATCGGCCCGGGGAAAGTGTTGTCCGGCCTCGTGAAAAAAATCGACCGCAACGCCCGCGTTTATGCGGTGAACGACCTCGCTTCCTTGGAGGCGGCCGTTGCGGCGCTGAAAGGAGAATAAAGCGATGTTGGAAGGAAAAATCGCCCTCGTGACGGGAGCGTCGCGCGGCATCGGCCGGGCGGTCGCTCTGGAGCTCGCCCGCCAAGGGGCGGACGTCGTCGTGAACTATGCCGGCAGCGAGGCGAAAGCGAATGAGGTTGTCGAGACCATCCGTTCGCTTGGCCGCAAAGCGATCGCCGTGCAGTCGGACATCTCCCGCGCCGAGGATGTCGAGCGCATGGTGAAAACGACGCTTGACCATTTTGGCCGCCTCGATATTTTGGTCAACAATGCCGGCATCACGCGCGACAATTTATTGATGCGGATGAAAGAAGAAGAATGGGATGCGGTGATTAACACGAACTTAAAAGGGGTATTTCTTTGTACGAAGGCGGCAACGCGGCCGATGATGAAACAACGCTATGGACGGATCATCAACGTTGCTTCGGTCGTCGGCGTGATCGGCAATCCGGGGCAGGCGAATTATGTTGCCGCCAAGGCCGGCGTCATCGGGCTGACGAAAACGGCGGCGCGCGAGCTTGCCAGCCGCAACATCACCGTCAACGCCGTTGCGCCGGGGTTCATTACGACCGATATGACCGAAGCGCTCAGCCCGGAGCTGAAGGCGGAAATGTTAAAGCAAATTCCGCTCGCCCGCTTCGGCGAGCCGGATGACGTCGCCCGCGTCGTCGCTTTTCTCGCTTCGGATGCGGCAAGCTACATGACCGGGCAGACGCTTCACGTCGACGGCGGCATGGTGATGCCATAATAAAACGGCGCTAGTATTTTTTCAACCAATCGACTATAATCATGAAGGGAGGTGAACTCAATGGCAGACGTATTGGAACGCGTAACGAAAATCATCGTCGACCGATTGGGGGTTGACGAATCGCAAGTGACGCTTGAGGCGTCGTTCAAGGACGATCTGGGCGCTGACTCGCTCGACATCGTCGAACTCGTCATGGAGCTTGAAGACGAATTCAACATGGAAATTTCCGATGAAGAAGCGGAAAAAATCGTCACAGTCGGAGATGCTGTGAACTACATAAAAAGCCGTCTGTAATGCCGCTTTTTTGCAAAGTCCCGTTGCTCCGAACGGGGCTTTCTCTGCTTTTTTAAGGGAGATCAGCGAGCCGTGCAGAAAAAACGCTCCATTTCCGCTCGCGTAGCGGGCCGGCGAACGGATATAATAGAAGAAAACATCGCGATTTTGGTGTGAAACGAAGTCGGAGGGCATTTTTATGTCAAAACAAAAAGATCAAGAGCGCATCCACGAAAAAAGGCGGGCGAAGTTTCAAGAGCTGCAGAAGAAAATCGGCATCACCTTCCGAAACGAAAAGCTGCTGATTCAAGCGTTCACCCATTCATCGTATGTGAATGAGCATCGGCGGCGGCTTCACGAAGACAATGAACGGCTTGAGTTTTTGGGCGATGCCGTGCTGGAGCTGACCGTTTCTCAATATTTATTTCAAAAGTTCCCACATATGAGCGAGGGGCAATTGACGAAGCTGAGGGCGGCCATCGTCTGCGAGCCGTCGCTTGTGAAATTCGCCAACGCCCTGTCGTTCGGCGAGCTCGTCTTGCTTGGCAAAGGAGAGGAGCTGACCGGCGGGCGAACGCGCCCGGCGCTGCTTGCGGACGTCTTTGAGGCGTTCATCGGCGCCCTCTATTTGGATCAAGGAATGGACGCGGTCATCCGTTTTTTGGAGCAAACGATGTTTCCGAAAATTGATGAAGGTGCTTTTTCTCATGTGATGGATTTTAAAAGCCAGCTGCAGGAATTGGTGCAGCGCGACGGCAACGGAACGCTTGAATACGCCATTTTGGAGGAAAAAGGTCCGGCCCACAACAAAGAGTTTGTCGCCCGCGTGGCGTTAAACGGCCAAGAGCTCGGCATCGGCGTCGGCCGCTCGAAAAAGGAAGCCGAACAGCATGCGGCGCAAATGGCGCTCGAAACGTTGCGGGCGGCCGACAAGCAGTGAAGGCTGGCGCTGTTACGTCAGTCTTTTTTCTGTGAAAGTGCAAGGATATGGAGCTGCTGTTTTCATGCTCGGGTGGAGAACAAACATTGCTCATGGGTGTTTCGATGAACATGCGCGCCTTGAGCGGGGGAAGAAAGGCGTTTTTTTCGATAGTTCGTATGGTAGTATGAAAAGATAGAACGTCCTGGTTTGCCCCTCCAAAGGGCCCCGGGCTTTGTGGTGGATCACAGTGGAAAGATGGTGAGGCGTCATACCATGTTCCTTAAACGATTGGATGTGATCGGCTTTAAATCGTTCGCCGACCGTGTATCGATCGAGTTTGTCCCCGGTGTGACGGCGGTCGTCGGTCCGAACGGGAGCGGCAAAAGCAACATTACCGATGCGATCCGTTGGGTGCTCGGTGAGCAATCAGCGAAATCGTTGCGCGGGGCGAAAATGGAAGATGTTATCTTCGCCGGCAGCGAATCGCGCAAGCCGCTCAATGTAGCTGAAGTCACGATCACGCTCGACAATGAAGACGGCTTTTTGCCGCTCGAGTACCAGGAAGTGAGCGTGACCCGGCGCGTCTATCGCTCGGGGGAGAGCGAGTTTTTCATCAACCGCCAGCCGTGCCGCCTGAAAGACATCGTTGATTTGTTCCTCGATTCCGGGCTCGGCAAGGAGGCGTTTTCCATCATCGGCCAAGGCCGGGTCGAAGAGATTTTAAGCAGCAAGCCGGAAGAGCGGCGCACGATTTTTGAAGAAGCGGCCGGCGTATTGAAGTACAAGCTGCGGAAAAAAAAGGCGGAGGCGAAACTGGCGGAAACGCAAGACAACTTGCACCGCGTCAACGATATTTTGCACGAGCTCGAACAGCAGCTCGAGCCGCTCCGCATGCAGGCGTCGCTTGCCAAAGAGTATTTAGAAAAACGCGAAGAGCTCGAGCGGTTTGAAGTGGCGCTCATGGTTTATGACATCGAGCAGCTGCATAAGCAATGGAATGAGTTGAGGGAAGCGCTCGATGAGCACCAGCGGGACGAAGTGGCGCTGGCGGCGGCGTTGCAGAAAATGGAAGCCCAAATCGAACAGCTGCGCGATCAAATGACCGCCATTGACGAATCGGTCGACGGCTTGCAGCAAGTGCTGCTTTTAGCCAGCGAAGAGCTTGAGAAGCTCGAGGGGCGGAAAGAAGTGTTGAAAGAGAGGAAAAAGCATGCCGCGAGGCGAAAAGCGCAGCTGGACGACATAACGGCTGCACTGGCTGCGAAACGGCGCCGCTTGACGGAGCAGCTGCAAGCCGAGCGGGAGGAATTCGCCCGGCTTGAGGCGGCCGCGGCGGCGCTTGAGCGGGAGCTGAAAGAAAAACAAGCTTTGCTTTCGATGCATGAAGTGGACCTCGAAGAAGAAATCGAGCGGCGAAAAGGCGACTACATCGACCTTGTCCATGAACAGGCGGCGCTGAAAAACGAGCGCGCGCATGTGGAGCAGGCGCTCGGCAAGCTGCAGGCAAAACGGGCGGGGCTTGACGAGGCGAATCGCCGTCATCTCGCCGAACGCGAACAACTCGAGCAGAAGCGGGCGGCCTTGCAGGCCGAGCAGACCCGACTCGAACAGGCGCTGGCGGAAGCGCGGGACAAACGGGATGCCCTCGCCGCAGAGATGGCGGAGCAAAAAACGGAGCTCGAACAGCACGAAGCGTTGTTGCATCAGGCGCGCCAATACCGCCAACAGGCAAAAGCGCGCCAGCAATGGCTGGAAGAGATGCAGCACGACTATGCCGGCTTTTTCCAAGGAGTGAAAGAAGTATTAAAGGCGCGCGATCGGCTTTCGGGCATCCACGGGGCCGTCGTCGAGCTCATTCGCGTGCCGGACCGCTATGAGACGGCGATCGAAACGGCGCTTGGCGGAGCGATGCAGCATATCGTCGTTGCCAGCGAACAGGCGGCGCGGCAAGCGATTCATTATTTGAAAACGAACGGTTACGGGCGGGCGACGTTTTTGCCGCTCGATGTCATCCAAGCGCGTGCGCTGTCGGAACGGGAGCGGGCGGTGATCAGCCGCCATCCAGCGTTTGTCGGCATCGCCAGCGAGCTCGTCGAATACGACCGCGCCCATGCGGCGGCGATCGCCCATTTGCTCGGCCATGTCATCGTGACGGCAGACTTAAAAGGGGCCAATGAGCTGGCCAAGCTTCTTCAATATCGCTATCGTCTTGTGACGCTGGACGGCGATGTCGTCAGCCCTGGTGGAGCGATGACCGGCGGCGGGGCGGCGAAAAAGACCGCGTCGCTGTTAAGCCGGAACCGTGAGCTCGAGACGCTTGCCGCCAAACTGCAGGAAATGGATGAAACGATCGCTCGGCTCGAGCGGGCTGTTGCGGCAAAACGACGCGAGCAGGCGGAGCAAGAAGCGCAGGCGGCCGCGCTGCAAGAGGAGATCGCGGCGCTCGAGGAGGCGCTAAAGCGGCAAAAGGATGAAGAACGCGAGCTCGAATGGCAGAAAAAACGGATCGACGAGCGGCTCGCTTTGTATGATGAGGAAAAAGCGAACGATGAGCGCGAAGCAGCGGAACTGAACCGCCGCCTCGGCGCCATTGACAGGCAGCTTGTGCAGCTTGCCGAGAAACTGCAGGCGATCGATGACGACATCAGCCGGCTGCAGGCGCAAAAGCAGACGGAGCAAACGGCGAAAGAGGCGCTCCAGACGGCGATCACCGAGCAAAAAATCGCCTTGGCGGAAACGAAAGAGCGCGTGAAACACGCGCGCCGGAAAGTCGAAGAGCTCGAAACGGAGCTTGTCGAAACCGCCCGCGAGCTTGAGGAGGCTGAGCAAGAACGGGCCGCCCTGGACGCGGAAATGGAGGCGCCGGAATGGAACGAGGAAGAGATTGAACAGTTGCGAAAGCAAAAGCTTGAAGACAAGCAAAAAACGGTTGAACTGATCGCCAGCCGCCGCGAACAGCGGCTCGACTGCCAACGGCGGCTCGAGCATCTGGAGCAGGAATGGAAGGAAGCGAAGCGGCAGCATAAACAGCTCAACGATGTCGTGAAAGACGAAGAAGTGAAGTTGAACCGGCTTGATGTGGAGCTGGAGAACTTGCTTGCCCGGCTGCGCGAAGAGTACGGGCTGTCGTTTGAAGCGGCCCGCTCCGCATATACGCTTGAGATCGGCGCCGACGAGGCGCGCAAGCGGGTGAAGCTCATTAAGCGGGCCATCGAAGAACTTGGCACCGTCAACTTGGGAGCGATCGATGAATATGAGCGCGTTTCCGAACGGCACCGCTTTTTAAGCGAGCAAAGAGCCGACTTGGAAGAGGCGAAGGCGACGCTCCACCAAGTGATCGATGAAATGGATGAAGAAATGAAAAAACGGTTTCTCACGACGTTTGAACAAATCCGCACCCATTTCGGCGAGGTGTTCCGCGAGCTGTTCGGCGGCGGGCGCGCCGATTTGCGGCTGACCGACCCGACGGATCTTCTCGAAACCGGGGTCGATATCGTCGCCCAGCCGCCGGGGAAAAAGCTGCAGCATTTAAGCTTGCTTTCGGGCGGCGAGCGGGCGCTGACAGCGATCGCCCTCTTGTTTTCGATTTTAAAAGTACGGCCGGTGCCGTTTTGCGTCCTCGATGAAGTCGAGGCGGCGCTTGATGAGGCGAACGTGCAGCGGTACGCCCAATATTTGAAACAGTTCAGCCGCGACACGCAGTTTATTGTCATCACCCATCGAAAAGGGACGATGGAAGAGGCGGACGTGCTGTACGGCGTCACGATGCAAGAATCAGGCGTTTCCAAGCTCGTGTCCGTCCGTTTGGAAGATTCGAAGGAGCTCGTGCGTTCATAATGGAAAGGAGGCGCTCTGGATGGGCTTTTTTCAAAAGCTGAAAGAAAAATGGACAAAACAGGCAGATGCCGTAACCGAAAAGTTTAAAGAAGGGCTGTCAAAAACGCGGCATTCGTTTGCCGGAAAAGTGAACGACCTCATCGCCCGCTATCGGAAAGTGGATGAAGAGTTTTTTGAAGAGCTTGAGGAAATTTTGATCGCCGCCGACGTCGGCGTGACGACCGTCATGGAGCTTGTCGATGAGCTGAAAATGGAAGTGAAGCGCCGCAACATTCAAGACCCGGCGCAAATGCGCGACGTCATCGCCGAAAAGCTCGTTGACATTTATCGCGCCGGCGCCGATGACAAAGAGCTTTCTGCCTTGAATATGCAAGAAGGCGGGCTGACCGTCATTTTGTTCGTCGGCGTCAACGGCGTCGGCAAAACGACGACGATTGGCAAACTCGCACACAAGCTGAAATCGGAAGGGAAATCGGTCCTGTTGGCGGCCGGCGACACGTTCCGCGCTGGGGCGATCGAGCAGCTCGAAGCGTGGGGCGAGCGCGTTGGGGTCGACGTCATTAAGCAGGCGGCCGGCTCCGACCCGGCAGCTGTTATGTATGACGCCATTCAAGCGGCGAAAGCGCGCGGCGTTGATGTGTTGCTGTGCGACACGGCCGGGCGGCTGCAAAACAAAGTGAACTTGATGAAAGAGCTCGAAAAAGTCAAACGCGTCATCAGCCGTGAAATTCCCGGCGCCCCGCATGAAGTATTGCTTGTGCTCGATGCGACGACCGGACAAAACGCCATGAGCCAGGCGAAGTTATTCAAAGAAGCGACCGATGTGACCGGCATCGTGTTGACGAAGCTTGACGGCACAGCAAAAGGCGGCATCGTGCTCGCCATTCGCAACGAGCTTGCCATCCCGGTCAAACTCGTCGGCCTTGGCGAAAAAATGGACGACTTGCAAGTGTTCGATCCAGAGCAATACGTCTACGGATTGTTTGCCGATTTGTTGGAACAATAAACACGCAAACAGGATGTTCCAGGTGGAACATCCTGTTTGTATATCACTGCTTCCCGAAAACGAATGCGACGGCCGGCTTCGCCCGAGCAGGGAAAGTGAAAATAACCATAAAGAAATTTTTTATAATTGTCATAAAAGTTTATAAAGAAGGAAATTTTTTATGTATAATAAAATATTAGAACAATAGCGGGAGTTGTTACAGTCACAAGCTAAAATTATAATAATAGGGGGTCAAAGTCGCTGAGACCGTTTTTGCTTCTTTTAGCCATTCTATTGGGAGTGTGGTCTGGCATTTCGGGATGCCAAGCAACATCGGACACAATTCAAGGCAAAGTCATTAAGGTGTCTGAGAAGGAAATATGGGTCGATTGGTCTCAGTCATCGAAATCGGAGAAACAAAAAATGGACGTCGGTTATTTTTACAAAATATCGATTGATTCCGATACGGTCATTCGCCGTTCCTCGGGCGAACGGCTGAAACCGGGGGAGATGGCCGAGGGCGTTATGGTGACGGTGAAAACGAGAAAGCCGTTGTCGGCGTACAAAGGCGGTGCGGCGGTGGAGGCAGATGAAATTGTTGTGGAACGACGATGAGCGGGATGAACGAACATGTCCGGGCGGCTGGCGCTACGGCCTATAAGGGCGGGTAGTGCCGGCTTTTTTATTTTGAAGGCGGTGTGCGCTTTTTTGTCCGTTCCAAGCCTTGACACTCTATGGAAAAGACGGTACACTACATTTTTGTAAAGGTATTTTACTTAACAATGAGGGAGGAAGAGTCCGGTGCTGGAAAAAACGATGCGCATGAACTACTTGTACGACTTTTACCAAGCGCTGCTGACGCCGAAACAGCGCAACTATATGGCGCTTTACTACTTGGACGACTACTCCCTCGGGGAAATTGCTGAACAATACCGCGTCAGCCGCCAGGCGGTGTACGATAATATCCGGCGCACGGAAGCGATGCTGGAGCAGTATGAAAAGAAGCTCGGGCTGCTGCAAAAATATGAACGGCGGCGGCAGATCATCGAGCGGCTGAAAGACTACATCAACCGGCATTACGGCGCTGACGCCGAATTGGCGGCGCTCGTCAAAGAGCTTGACGAACTCGACTAGGGAGGGAGACCGCCATGGCGTTTGAAGGATTGTCTGAACGTCTGCAGCAAGTGATGAACCGCATCCGCGGCAAAGGGAAAGTGACCGAAGCCGATGTGAAAGAGATGATGCGCGAAGTGCGTCTTGCGCTTTTGGAAGCTGACGTCAACTTTAAAGTGGTCAAAGACTTCATCAAGCGGGTGAGCGAGCGGGCCGTCGGGCAGGAAGTGATGAAAAGCTTAACGCCGGGCCAGCAGGTGATTAAAGTCGTCAAGGAAGAGCTGACGGCGCTGATGGGCGGCGAGCAAAGCCAAATCGCCGTCGCGAAGAGGCCTCCGACCGTTGTGATGATGGTCGGCCTGCAAGGGGCCGGGAAGACGACGACGACCGGGAAGCTGGCCAACTTGCTGCGCAAACGGCATAACCGGAAGCCGCTGCTTGTGGCCGCCGACGTCTACCGCCCGGCGGCCATCAAGCAGCTCGAGACGCTCG
Source organism: Geobacillus jurassicus NBRC 107829 (assembly GCF_001544315.1). Taxonomy (GTDB): domain Bacteria; phylum Bacillota; class Bacilli; order Bacillales; family Anoxybacillaceae; genus Geobacillus; species Geobacillus jurassicus. The sequence goes on along the minus strand of NZ_BCQG01000026.1, from coordinate 11,409 downwards.
GCAAACAGCTGAACGTGCCTGTCTTTTCGTTAGGCGAGCGCGCCAATCCGGTCGAGATCGCCAAACAGGCGCTCGAACGGGCGAAAGAAGAGCATTATGATTATGTGCTCATCGACACGGCCGGCCGCCTCCACGTCGACGAGGCGCTGATGGATGAGCTGAAACAAATGAAAGAAGCGGTCAAGCCGGACGAAATTTTCCTCGTCGTCGATGCCATGACTGGGCAAGATGCCGTCAATGTGGCGCAAAGTTTCCATGAGCAGCTCGGCATTACCGGGGTCATTTTAACGAAGCTCGATGGCGATACGCGCGGTGGGGCGGCGCTGTCGATCCGCGCCGTGACTGGGGCGCCGATCAAGTTCGCCGGGATGGGCGAAAAGCTCGACGCTTTGGAACCGTTCCATCCGGAGCGGATGGCATCGCGCATTTTAGGGATGGGCGACGTCTTGACGCTCATCGAAAAGGCGCAGGCGGCCGTTGACGAGGAGAAGGCGAAAGAGCTTGAACAAAAAATGCGCACGGCCACATTCACGCTCGATGACTTCCTAGAGCAGCTCGGCCAAGTGCGCAAGCTCGGACCGCTTGACGAACTGATCAAAATGTTGCCGGGCGCCAACAAAATCAAAGGGCTCGCCAACATTCAAGTCGATGAAAAGCAGATCGCCCGCGTCGAAGCGATCATCCGCTCGATGACGAAAGAAGAGAAAATGCATCCGGAAATCATCAACAGCAGCCGGAAAAGGCGGATCGCGAAAGGAAGCGGCACGACCGTGCAGGAAGTGAACCGGCTTTTGAAGCAATTTGACGAGATGAAAAAAATGATGAAGATGATGACGAATATGCCAAAAGGGAAGAAGAAAGGATTCCGTTTTCCATTTATGTAACCAGCATTCTGTTAAGCGAAAAACCTTTACAAACGGAAAAAGAATTGTTAATATACTATCTTGTGTGAACTCTATACGGAGGTGCGTACAAACTATGGCAGTAAAAATTCGTTTAAAACGCATGGGGACAAAGAAAAAACCGTTCTACCGCATCGTGGTAGCGGATTCGCGTTCGCCGCGCGACGGCCGTTTCATTGAAACGATCGGCACGTACGATCCGGTAGCCGATCCGGCGCAAGTGAAAATCGATGAGGAATTGGCGCTCAAATGGCTGCAAAACGGCGCCAAACCATCGGATACGGTGCGCAGCTTGCTGTCGAAGCAAGGCATTTTAGAGAAGTTCCATAACTTGAAATACGGCAAATAAGCGAGATGCACATGAAGCCGCTCATTGAAACGATCGTCAAGGCGCTTGTCGATCATCCGGAGGCGGTGGCGGTTGAACGCCGCGAAGAAGAGACGGCCGTCATCTATGAGCTGTCCGTGCATGAAGACGACACTGGCAAAGTGATCGGCAAACAAGGGCGGACGATCCAGGCGATTCGCACGGTCGTTGCCGCCGCCGCGGCCGGATCGCCAAAGCGGGTTGTTGTGCAAGTGAAAGACAAAGGGTGAGGATGTTCCTCTCCCTTTTTTGATATGATGCCAAAGGGCGCAAAAATGGCCCGGGTGCCGTTCATTCCGTGTCAAAAGGGGGAAGAGGATGAAGCTCATTCAAACGGTTGAGGTGCGGCAAATCGTCACCGAACGGAGCAAACAAGAGCTTGCCGCCGCGTTTTTGGCGCGCAAGCAGCAGCTCGAGCGCGAGTGCGACCAGCTTCGTTTTGAACAGAAACGAATGGAGAAAAGCGGAAACTATCCGCCCGCTTTAGTGAAACAATATTTTGCCAAAGAGATCGACGAGCGGATGGAGAAAATGAAACTGCTTGAGTTTCAGCTCGAACAATTACATATGCTACCGTTAGGGAGCGAATTGAAAGAGCGGGAAGTCGAGGCGCTCGTTGAGGTGAACGTCGGCGACCGTTGGGAAGAGGTGACAAAAACGCGCGCCATCATCATTGAAGACGGCGTCGTCAAAGAGATTCGCTAAGAAGGGATGAAAGCGATGGAACGATGGTTTAATGTCGGAAAAATTGTCAATACGCACGGCATTCGCGGCGAAGTGCGCGTCATTTCGCGCACCGACTTTCCTGAAGAACGGTATAAAAAAGGAAACAAGTTGTACATTTTCCGCGAACGGGACACGGAACCGATTGAAGTCACGGTGAAAAGCCACCGCGTCCATAAATCGTTTGACTTGTTGTCGTTTGAAGGCTATGACAGCATCAACGATGTGGAACGGTTTAAGGGAGCGATGCTGAAGGTGCCGGAAAGCCAGCTCGGCGAACTCGCGGAAGGGGAATATTATTTCCATGAGATCATCGGCTGCACTGTCGTGACAGAAGGCGGGGAGACCATCGGCGCGGTAAAGGAAATTTTGACTCCAGGGGCGAACGACGTCTGGGTCGTCCGGCGCGAAGACGGATCGGAAGCGCTCATTCCGTACATTGACGAGGTCGTTTTGCACGTCGATCCGGAGCGGAAAACGATCATCATCCGGCCGATGGAAGGGCTGCTCGAGTGATGCGGATCGATATTTTAACGTTGTTTCCCGGCATGTTTTCCGGGGTGTTGAGCGAGTCGATTTTAAAGAAGGCGCAAGAAAAAGGGGCCGTCGACATCCGCCTTATTGATTTTCGCGAGTTTGCCGACAACAAGCATAAAACGGTCGACGATTATCCGTATGGCGGCGGCGCCGGCATGGTGCTCAAGCCGCAGCCGATTTTTGACGCGGTGGAACACGTGACGGCTGGATCGCCTGGCGCCCGCATCATTTTGCTTTGCCCGCAAGGCGAGCGCTACACGCAAAAAAAGGCGGAAGAGCTGGCGAAAGAAACGCATTTGGTGCTCATTTGCGGCCATTACGAAGGGTATGACGAACGCATTCGCCAATATTTAGCAACCGATGAAATTTCGATCGGCGACTATATTTTAACAGGCGGGGAACTCGGCGCCATGGTCATTGTCGACAGCGTCGTCCGTCTTCTCCCCGGGGTGCTCGGCAATGAGGCGTCGCCGGTCGATGACTCGTTCAGCTCCGGGCTGCTTGAGTATCCGCAATACACAAGACCGGCCGATTTCCGTGGCATGAAAGTGCCGGATATTCTGCTTTCTGGCAACCATCAGCTCATCGCCGAGTGGCGCGAGAAGGAATCGCTCCGGCGCACGTTTTTGCGCCGTCCGGACTTGCTCGATGAATATCCGCTTACAGACAAGCAAAAGCAATGGCTGAAAGAGTGGGAAAAGGAGCGCGAATAGCTATTGCCTGAGTCAACAGTTTATGCTATCATGTCTTTTGTGTGACCTTAAGCGATTGGCTTGAGGATGGAAAACGATGTTCCGCTGCAATGAAGAGATCATTGGCATGAACATCTGTGGAAGGAGTGGATCATGATGCATCATTTAATCCAAGAGATTACGAAAGAACAACTGCGGACGGATTTGCCGGATTTCCGCCCGGGCGACACGGTGCGCGTTCATGTGAAAGTCGTCGAAGGCAACCGCGAACGCATCCAAGTGTTTGAAGGTGTCGTCATTAAACGGCGCGGAGCGGGCATCAGCGAAACGTTCACGGTCCGCAAAGTGTCCTATGGCGTCGGCGTTGAGCGCACATTCCCGGTGCATACGCCGAAAATCGCCAAGCTGGAAGTCATCCGCCGCGGGAAAGTCCGCCGCGCGAAATTGTACTACTTGCGCGAACTTCGCGGCAAAGCGGCGCGCATCAAGGAAAATACGAACGCAGCGCAATAATGGACAACGGTGGATCACAGCGGAAAAGGAGCTTGCTTTCAAGCTCCTTTTTTCACTACCGCCAATGATGATTACGGTAGTGATCCACGACTGCAAACTTTGATTTAGGTGGGTGGACAATGGAACAGAAAAAAAGCGAATGGCGTGAATGGATGAAAGCGATCGTCGTTGCCGTCTTGCTCGCCGGGGGCATCCGCTACTTTATTTTCGCTCCGATCATCGTCGACGGTTATTCGATGATGCCGACATTACATAACCATGAGCGGATGATCGTCAATAAACTGGCGTATAAAATCGGCATGCCGCACCGTTTCGATATCATTGTTTTTCACGCCGAAGAAGGGAGAGACTATATTAAGCGAGTCATCGGCCTGCCGGGCGACCGAATTGAATACAAAAATGATACGCTCTATATCAATGGCAAGCCGTATGAAGAGCCGTATTTGGACGAGTATAAAAAGCAGTTGTCCGACGGCGGTCCACTGACGGAATCGTTCACTTTGGAGGAACTGACCGGGCGAAGCACGGTGCCGCCGGGGCATTTGTTTGTCATGGGCGACAATCGCCGTTTCAGCAAAGACAGCCGCCATATCGGCTTCATTCCGATGTCCAAAGTCGTTGGCAAGGCGAATCTTGTGTATTGGCCGTTGGCTGACGCCCGGATTGTGAAATAAACGAGGCAGGTGATGCCAATGACAGTGATTCAATGGTTCCCCGGCCATATGGCGAAGGCCAAGCGGGAAGTGCAAGAAAAATTAAAGTTGATCGACGTAGCGTTTGAGCTGCTTGACGCCCGTGTGCCGATGTCCTCGCGCAACCCGATGATCGACGAGATTCTCGGACAAAAGCCGCGCCTCATTTTGCTCAATAAGGCTGATATGGCCGATGAGGCGGTGACCGAACAGTGGATCCGCTATTTCCACGATCAAGGGCGGCTGGCTTTGCCCATCGATGCTCAAAGCGGAACAGGAGTCCGGCAAATCGCGGCGGCAGCGAAAGAGATGGTGAAAGACAAATTCGAGAAAATGCGGGCGAAAGGGATTAAAAACCCGCGCCCGGTTCGGGCGCTCATCGTCGGCATCCCGAACGTCGGCAAGTCGACGCTGATCAACCGGCTCGCCGGCCGCCATATCGCGAAAACCGGCGACAAGCCGGGGGTGACAAAAGCGCAGCAATGGATCAAAGTGGGCAAAGAAATGGAGCTGCTTGATACCCCAGGCATCCTATGGCCGAAATTTGAGGATGAGGACGTGGGCTACAAGTTGGCGGTGACCGGCGCCATTAAGGACGAAATTTTAAACTTGCAGGATGTCGCCGTCTATGCGCTCCGCTTTTTGTCGACTCACTATCCCAACCGGCTTGCGGAGCGCTACGGCCTTGATGACATTCCTGATGACATCGTCGCCTTGTTTGACACCATCGGAAGGCGGCGCGGCTGCTTGACGTCAGGCGGCGCTGTTGACTACGATAAAGTGGCTGACATCGTTTTGTATGACATCCGCACGGAAAAATTAGGCCGCTTAAGCTTTGAAACGCCCGCTTCACGGACGTAGCGCGTCCGGCGGGCGTTTTTTGCCGGCGGTGCTTTACGGTCGGCCAAACAGAGCCGATAGTAATAAGTAGAAGAGGGAGAGGAGCATGAAGCGGTATACGGTGAAAGACATTGAAGCGCTGCTTCCGAAGCTTGGCGCGGACGACCCGCGCTGGGAGATGCTGCGGCAGGATGAGCGAAAAAGCGTGCAGGCGCTTCTTGCCCGTTTTGAAAGGCAGAAAGCGCGCCGGCACGCCATCGAGCAGCGGTGGGAAGAACTAATGCGTTATGAGAGGGAACTATACGCCGCTGGCGTTAGACGGATCGCCGGCATTGATGAGGCCGGGCGCGGCCCGCTGGCCGGCCCGGTCGTCGCCGCCGCGGTCATCTTGCCGAAAGACGCCTATTTGCCGGGGCTTGACGACTCGAAGCGGCTGACGCCGGAAAAGCGCGAGGTATTGTTTGCGCAAATTGAAGCGTGCGCCGTCGCCATCGGCATCGGCATCGTCAGCGCGGCGGAAATCGATGAATGGAACATTTATGAGGCGACAAAGCAAGCGATGGCGAAAGCGGTGAACGCCCTTTCCCCGCCGCCTGAACATTTGCTTGTTGATGCGATGGCGGTGCCGTGCCCACTGCCGCAACAGCGCCTCATAAAAGGAGACGCCAACAGCGCTTCAATCGCCGCTGCGTCGGTCATCGCCAAAGTGACGCGCGACCGGTGGATGAAAGAACTGGATCGCCGCTATCCACAATACGGGTTCGCGCGCCATATGGGCTACGGAACGCCGGAACATTTCGAGGCGATCCGCCGCTACGGCGTTACGCCTGAGCACCGTCGTTCGTTCGCACCGGTGAGGGAGGTGCTGAAGGCGAGCGAGCAGCTCTAGAAGAAGGGATGGGACGAAATGGTCGAGCGCATGGAGCGGACAATGCCAACGACCGCTGTCCGCGACGCGACATCCAGCCGGCGGTTTCAGCCGGGGCAGGCCGTCGTCGGCCGAGTGGAGCGGGTCGAGGAGATGGAAACCGGGGAGCGGGCGGCGCTCGTCCGCGCTGGCGGACAGCTTGTGCGCGCCCGTTTGGAGGCGCCGCTTGCCGTCGGACGTTTGTATTTGTTTGAAATTCACGAACGACAAGGAACAATTTATTGGAAAGCCATTCCCCTTTCCGAACCGGCGTCTGCTCCGTCAGGTGAAGAGGCGGTGCGCCGGTGGCAAAAAGCGTGGAAACTGCCGGATGCGGCGCTGCCGGTGCTCCGCCAAGCGCTGAAAGCTGGCGCGGCTGCAACGAAAGAGGAAATTGCCGCACTGACTGAAGCGGTGAAAGAGACCGGCCAGCCGGACGCGGCCGAAGACGTGCTCGCCCATTTGTTTCGCCGCCGGCTGCCGTTCTCTTCAGCCGTGTTTCGCGCGCTATGGGCAGCCAAAACCGGGGTGCCGCTCGCTGAGGGGTTGGGGAAACTGAAAGCGGCCATTGCCTCCCTTTCCGCCCATCCGGCGGCGCTTGAGCTCAGCCGGGCGATGGAGAAGTTTCTTTCACCGCCGCTGTCCGCTTACGAGGCGGCCGTGCGTTTGTTGCTGTCAGGGGAGGAAGAGGCCGAAACGGCCCGCGCGCTTCTTGCCCGCCTTGGGCTCGCCCCGTTGCCGGAGGACCGCCGCTTGGCGCTTCGGGAGGCGGTGCAATGCCGCCGGTTTGCCGATATCATTCGGCAGCTCGGCTTGACGGACGAGGAGGCGTTTTTGGAACGGTGGGCAGCTCTTGATGCTGCCTATCAAAGCGGAGCGCTGCCCGCCGCGGAAGCGAAGTTGTGGGCGGCCGCTCGAGCGACGAGAGATCCGGCGCTGTCGCTGTTTTGCTGGCTGAGGCGAGCGGCCGTGCGGCTTGGGCTTGAGGACGAGGCGGCGCTCGTCCGTGTTGGGAAAATCGAGGATTTGCCTTCCGCCCCGTCGTTGAAACGGCTGCTTCTTCGCTTTCTTCATGAATCGGGGAGCGAAGGGGCCAAGAGGGCGGCCGAAGCGATTCTCGACCAGCTCGATGGCATGGCCATCGCTGCTGGCGGCGATGGGCTCATTGAGCACGTATGGATTTCGTTTCCATTGCCGCTTGGCGGCCGCAGCAGCGATTTTGCTGTGTGCTGGCAAGGAAGGAGGAAACAAGGCGGGCCGCTTGATGCCGATTACAACCGCATTGTTTGTTGCCTGACGCTTGAAGAGCTGGGAGAGGTGATCGTTGATATGCGCGTGCAACGACGGATCGTCCACATCTCCATTTTTCACGATGATCCGCGGTTGGCGGTTGCTGCCGCTCGGATGGCTCCGCTTGTCAAAGAGCGGTTTCAGGCGCACGGCTATGCGCTTTCAGGCATTGATGTAAAGGCAACGCGTTCCGCCCCTCCTCCGCCTTCCGTTTTTCTGTTTGCCGACAGTTGCAGCGAGGTGGATTGCCAAGCATGAACGAGGAGCGGAAAAAAGCAGTCGCCTTGTCTTACGATGCGGCACTTGACGCAGCTCCGATCGTCAAGGCGAAAGGGGTTGGCAAGGTCGCCGAAGCGATCATCGCCGCCGCCCGGCAGCACGGCGTGCCGATTCGCCAAGATCCGACGCTTGTTGAGCTGCTGGGGAAAGTGGAGATCAACGAAATGATCCCGGAGGAGCTGTACGCCTTAGTGGCTGAATTGTTCGTGTTTTTGTATCAGCTTGATCAGGAAGCGAAAGGAGAAAGAGCGGGGAAGGGATAATTTTCCTATTCCCCGCTTTCTTAATTTTGCGGCGAAACGGTGGACAAGCGCGAAATGTTAGGTATAAAATGAAAGCGCTAAGACTTTTTTGATTTTATACATAGGAGGTTGGCGCATGAACATTCATGAATACCAAGCAAAAGAAATTTTGCGAAGCTATGGTGTGAGCGTGCCGAACGGCCGCGTCGCGTTCACGGTGGATGAAGCGGTCGAAGCGGCGAAAGAGCTCGGCGCGCCGGTGTGTGTCGTCAAAGCGCAAATTCATGCCGGCGGGCGCGGCAAAGCGGGCGGGGTGAAAGTGGCAAAAAGCCTCGAGGAAGTCCGTACATACGCCAGCGAATTGCTCGGCAAAGTGCTCGTCACCCATCAAACCGGCCCGGAAGGAAAAGAAGTGAAACGGCTGTTGATTGAAGAAGGGTGCGACATCCAAAAAGAATACTACATCGGCCTTGTCGTCGACCGCGCCACCTCGCGCGTCGTGTTAATGGGGTCGGAAGAAGGCGGAACGGAAATCGAAGAAGTGGCGGCGAAAACGCCGGAGAAAATTTTTAAAGAATACATCGATCCAGCCGTCGGGCTCCAAGCGTTCCAAGCGCGCCGATTGGCTTTCAACATCAACATTCCGAAGCATCTCGTCAACCAAGCGGTCAAATTTATGATGGGCTTGTACCAAGTGTTTGTCGATAAAGACTGCTCGATCGCCGAAATCAACCCGCTTGTCGTCACCGGCGACGGCAAAGTGATGGCGCTTGATGCGAAGCTGAATTTCGATTCAAACGCCTTATACCGCCATCCGGACATCCTTGAATACCGCGACTTGGATGAAGAAGACCCGAAAGAAGTCGAAGCGTCGAAATACGACTTGAACTACATCGCTCTTGACGGCAACATCGGCTGCATGGTCAACGGCGCCGGCTTGGCGATGGCGACAATGGACATCATCAAATATTACGGAGGCGAGCCGGCCAACTTCCTCGATGTCGGCGGCGGCGCCAGCGAGGAAAAAGTAAGGGAAGCGTTCAAAATCATTTTGTCCGACCCGAACGTCAAAGGCATTTTCGTCAACATTTTCGGCGGCATTATGAAATGCGATGTCATCGCGAGCGGCATCGTCGCGGCGACGAAGCAAGTCGGTTTGACGCTTCCGCTTGTCGTCCGGCTTGAAGGAACGAACGTTGAGCTTGGGAAAAAGATTTTGCAAGAGTCAGGCTTAAACATTATTGCGGCCGAATCGATGGCGGACGGAGCACAAAAAATCGTCGAGCTAGTACGTTAAGAAAGCGAGGGAGACACGTGAGCGTTTTTGTCAATAAAGACACGAAAGTGATCGTGCAAGGGATTACCGGTTCGCAAGGGCTGTTCCATACAAAGCAGATGATCGAGTACGGGACGAACATCGTCGGCGGCGTCACACCGGGCAAAGGCGGCACGGAAGTCGAAGGCGTGCCGGTGTTTGACACTGTTTCGGAAGCGGTCGAAAGAACGGGAGCGAACGCCTCGGTCATTTACGTTCCGCCGGCCTTCGCTGCGGATGCCATCATGGAAGCGGTCGACGCGGGACTCGACCTTGTCGTTTGCATCACCGAAGGCATTCCGGTGCTTGATATGGTGAAAGTGAAACGGTACATGGAGGGCAAAAAGACGCGCCTCATCGGCCCGAACTGCCCGGGCGTCATTACGCCGGAAGAGTGCAAAATCGGCATTATGCCGGGCTATATCCATAAAAAAGGACATGTCGGCATTGTTTCCCGTTCCGGCACGCTGACGTACGAAGCCGTTCACCAACTGACGCAAGCCGGCATCGGCCAGTCGACGGCGGTCGGCATCGGCGGCGACCCGGTCAACGGCACAAACTTCATCGATGTGTTGAAGGCGTTTAATGAAGACGAAGAAACGTACGCGGTCATTATGATCGGCGAAATCGGCGGCACGGCGGAAGAAGAAGCGGCCGAATGGGTGAAAGCGAACATGACGAAACCGGTCGTCGGCTTTATCGGCGGGCAAACGGCGCCTCCGGGCAAACGGATGGGCCATGCCGGCGCGATCATTTCCGGCGGCAAAGGCACGGCCGCAGAGAAAATCAAAAAAATGACCGAATGCGGCATTAAAGTGGCGGAAACGCCGGCCGTCATCGGCGAAACGCTCATTTCTGTGCTGAAAGAACGCGGCTTGTACGAAAAATGCAAAACGCACTAATGGTTTGGCCCCGCACGTCCTCGTGCGGGGTGTTGCATATCATGCTATAGATGCAATTTGAAGCTTTACCATTTGCCGCTTTTACAGAGCAATTGGATCGACTGTCGGGCGACCGAACAACGCTGCTTAAAGACCCATGTATGGGTCTGTGAAGCGGGTGGCTGTTCGATCTTCCGTCACGCCAAGGCGTGACGAGGAAGCCTGCGGCTTGCCTCCGACAGTCGAAAAAATAGACAGGCGGCTTTTCCGTCAAGGATATGTTAAACGTTTTCGTTGCACCTATAGATCCATATGCTGAAGGTGAAAAAAGAAAGGGGAGCAGTATGTACGATACGGTCCGCGACCGACTTATCCATCTCCATCATTGCCGCGGGGCGGGATGGAAGACGATTCATTCCTTGCTTAAGGCTGATCCGACCCTCACCGCTCCATTTTCTCTGCCTCCTCATGATCTCCGCCCGCTCGTTCCGCTTTCCGACGCTCAATGGACCGCTTTTTTTCATGATTTGCATTCCATCGATGTGCAACGTGTGATAAAAACATATAAGGGCCGGTGCATTCGTGTGATCACTGTATTTGATTCCGACTATCCACCGCTGCTTAAATATATATACGCCCCGCCGTGGGTGCTGTATGCAAAGGGGGACTCCGCTTTGCTTCAGGAGCGGAAACTGATCAGCATCGTTGGCACGAGGCGGCCGACGAAGGAAGGAATCGAAGCGTTGAACAAATTGGTGCCGCCGCTTGTTGCCGCCGGCTTTACGATCGTCAGCGGGCTCGCGTTTGGGATTGACGTGTGCGCCCACCAACTCGCCGTCCAGCATGGCGGGTCGACGATCGCCGTCATCGCCGGTGGGCTGGACCACATTTATCCGAAAGAACATCGACCGTTCGCCACCCGGCTGATGAACGAACAGTTGGTCATCGCTGAGCATCCGCCGGCAACGCGCCCACAGGCATGGCAGTTTCCCGCGCGCAATCGCATCATCAGCGGGCTGTCGCTCGGCACGCTTGTCGTGCAGGCGAAGCGAAAAAGCGGTTCGCTCATTACCGCCGCGTATGCGCTTGAGCAAGGGCGGGAAGTGTTCGCCGTCCCCGGCCCGATCGGTTTGGCGGAATCCGCCGGGCCGAATACGCTCATTCAGCACGGGGCAAAACTAGTGCAAGAAGCGGCGGACATTTTGGATGAATTCCCGTACGTGTAATGG
>NZ_BCQG01000025.1 GCF_001544315.1 Geobacillus jurassicus NBRC 107829 | reverse complement strand
TTCGCAACCCGAACATATGTCAACACTTTCATTCTATGATATAATATTGAATGATTTGCGGCAAAAAAAGGAGTGCACGTCCATGTCAGTCAAACCGTATGTATTGACCGAACGCGGCATTGTCCGGTATGAACAAGTAACATATCCGATGGAAGAGCGCGGCTTGCAATTTGGCGACGGCGTCTACGAAGTCGTCCGCTTATATAGCGGGGCATACATTTGGCTTCGCGAGCATCTTGACCGGCTGTACCGTTCGGCGGCCGCCATTCGCCTATCCGTTCCGTTTGGCTGCGAAGAGCTCATCGAACGGCTTGAGGAGCTTCGCCGCCTCAACGACGTGCAAGAAGATGCGATTTTGTATTTGCAAGTGACGCGCGGCAGTTTCCCGCGCAACCATGCGTTCCCAGCCGAAAAACGCCCGAATTTGTACGCCTACATCCAGCCGATGGCGCGGAAAACCGAGGAAATGGCGCACGGCGTGCGCGCGATTTTGACAAAAGATGTCCGCTGGGAATATTGCTATATCAAAAGCTTGAACTTGCTGCCGAACGTATTGGCTAAACAGGAAGCGGTCGAGCGCGGGGCGTTTGAAGCGATTTTCCATCGCGACAGCGTCGTAACCGAAGGCAGTTCGTCAAACATTTTTCTTGTCAAAAATGAAACGGTGTACACTCATCCGGCCACTGAGCGGATTTTAAACGGCATCGTCCGCATGAAAGTGAAGCAGTTTTGCGCTGAGCTCGACATCCCATTGGTTGAAGAAGCGTTTTCCACCAACGACCTCGCCGAAGCGGACGAACTGTTTTTAACGAGCACGACGTCAGCGATTATCCCGATCATTCAAGTCGACGAAACGGTGATCCGAAACGGCGAGCCGGGGGCGGTGACGAAGGCGCTGCAAGCCGCTTACCGACAAGCGACACAACCGGCAACCAAAACGATTTGACCGGCCGACCGAACAGAAGAGGTGTCCCCTTGCCAAGAAGGGACACCTCGTTTCGTTTTATGAGCTGAGCACGGTGCGGTCGCTCGCGAACTGGCTGCCGCGGATGCGTTGGAATGCCTCAAGCAGCCGCTCGACCGTCAGTTCCTCTTTCTCCTTTCCTTCTGCGGCAAAAATGATTTGCCCGCCATCCATCATGATCAACCGATTGCCAAGGCGGATCGCCTGCTCCATGTTGTGCGTCACCATGAGCGTCGTCAAGTTGTGCCGCTCAACAATTTTCTTCGTCAACTCGGTGACAAGCTCGGCGCGCGCTGGATCGAGGGCGGCGGTATGCTCATCAAGCAAAAGCACGTCCGGCTTCGTAAACGTCGCCATCAACAAGGAAAGCGCCTGCCGCTCCCCGCCGGAAAGAAGCCCGACTTTGGCGGTGAGCCGGTCTTCAAGCCCTAAATGGAGCGTTCGCAACGTTTCCCGAAACCATTCGCGCTTTTGCTTTGTAACACCGAAACGCAGTGTGCGCCGCTTCGTCCGATTGTAGGCGAGCGCCAAATTTTCCTCAATCGTCATATGCGGGGCGGTGCCGGCCATCGGGTCTTGAAAGACGCGGCCGATGTAGCGGGCGCGCGCATGCTCCTTAAGCGCCGTCACATTGCGGCCGTTGATCCACACTTCGCCGATATCGGGGGACAGCCGTCCGGAAATGATGTTCATGAGCGTCGATTTCCCGGCGCCGTTGCTGCCGATGACAGTGACAAAGTCGCCGGGAGCCAACGTCAGATCGACGCCGCGCAAAGCAATTTTCTCGTCAGCTGTTCCTTCATTAAACACTTTTGTAATTCGTTTCAGCTCCAGCAACGGTCTCCCCCCTCTCCAACTGCCGCGCTCTCCGTTTTTTCCGCTGCCGCTCTTTTTGCGCCGCCAAAACATTGGGCACGACGAGCGCGAGCATGACGATGAGCGCGGTAATTAATTTCACATCCCCCGTCTCCAAAAACTCGACGCGCAAAGCGAGCGCCAAAATGAGACGGTAGACGATGGCGCCGCCGATCACCGCCCACGTCGCGCGCGCGACGGAGCGGGCGCCAAACAACGCCTCGCCGATGATGACCGAAGCCAGCCCAATGACGATCATCCCGATTCCCATCCCAACGTCGCTGAATCCGCCGTATTGGGCGACGAGCGCTCCGGAAAAAGCAACGAGCGCGTTGGATAGACCAAGGCCAGACACAATCAGCCAATCGGTGTTGGCGGAAAAGCTGGCCACCATCGGTTTGTTGTCCCCGGTCGCCCGCAAGGCAATCCCCACTTCCGTTTTCAACAGCCAATCCAACAGCCCTTTGACCACCAGCGCCACAATCGCCATTGACACAAGCACCGCCCATGTCCGCGGCGCAAAGCCGGTAAAGGAAACGAGGTGGTTGAGCGCCGCATCGAGCCCGACTTTCTGCCAGACGGCGGTGATTTTCGTGATGACCGTTTCCTGCTGCAACAGCGGCACGTTCGATTTGCCCATAATGCGCAAATTAATCGAATACAAAGCGATCATCATTAAAATGCCGGATAACAGTGGATTGATTTTCCCTTTCGTATGCAAAAGTCCGGTCAACACCCCGGCGGCAAAGCCGGCCAAAAGCGCCGCGGCTGAGGCGGCGAACGGGTTGGCTCCATTGACAATGAGCACGGCCGCGACGGACGCACCGGTGACGAAGCTGCCGTCAACCGTTAGATCGGGAAAATCCAAAATGCGAAATGATAAATAGACGCCAAGCGCCATCACGGCGTAAATCAAGCCGGCTTCGACAGAACTGAACATCGCTGTCCACACAACTTTCACCTACCTTTTCGGAAACACACCGAAGGCGCATTTGACACATTGAGTGCAAAAACGCACTTTTCCTATTTTCTTGGAAACAAACCCCTCCTTCATAGAAGGAGGGACGGCTGCCTATTCAATATATTCCGCAATGGAATCCCATTCCGGATTGAGCTCGATGCCCATTTCTTTTGCTGCTTTTTTGTTGATGACAAGCTTCAATTTTTGCGGATATTGCACTGGCAAATCGGCCGGCTTTTTGCCGTCTTGCAAAATTTGCGCCGCCATTTCCCCGGCTTCGTAGCCGATGTCATAATAGTCAAACCCATACGCCGCAAAGCCGCCGCGCTTGACCGAATCCAATTCGCCGACAAAAAGCGGAATGTCGTGTTCATTCGCCACTTGAATCACCGACTCGAGCGCCGAGACGACGGTGTTGTCAGTGATGATGTACAGGCAATCGACTTTGCCGACGAGCGACTCGGTCGCCTGCTTCACTTCCGACGACGTCGATACGGATACCGGAACGATTCGCAAATCGGTTCCTTGCATCGCCTTTTTCACTTGTTCGATTTGGGCGACGGAGTTTTGTTCGCCGGCGTTGTACACCATGCCGACGCGGTTGCCTTTGATATATTTATCAATAAACTGCACCGTTTTCGGAATGGCCTCTGGGTGCGTATCCGTTGTGCCGGTCACATTGCCGCCTGGTTTTTCCATCGATTGGACAAGCTGGGCGCCGACTGGGTCGGTCACCGAGGTGAACACGATCGGAATGTCTTTCGTCGCGTTGAGCGCCGCCTGCGCGCTTGGCGTTGAGTTGGCGAAGATCAAGTCGACGCCGTCGGAGACAAAATTGTTGGCGATCGTTTGGTTGTTGCTTTGGTCGCCTTGGGCGATTTGCACGTCATACTCAACGGACAGCCCTTTGTCTTTTAACGCCTGTTGGAATCCTTTGCGCGCCGCATCAAGTGAAGGATGCTCGACAATTTGCGTCACCCCAATTTTGTACGTCTTTTCTTTTCCACTCTGTCCGCCGCTTCCCTGGTTGCTTCCCGTCTCTTTCGCGCCGCCGCAGCCGCCAAGCAACAAAAAACTGGCCGCACACACTGCGGCGAGCCGCCGGATCGATTGGCCCATGATCCCATCCCCCTATGTAGAAAAATTTAGCCCTTTTAAACTTTTATGTGTTAAATTATATAAATTTCTCTCCTCGTTTTCAATATACTATTCAAAAAAAAGAAAAGGCGCTGAAAATTCAGCACCATCAAGCATGGAAAGAAGCGAGCCGTTCTTTTAACGTTCTTCGCAAAATTTTTCCTGTGGCGTTTTTCGGCAGCTCGTCCAAAAAGTCAATCGCGCTTGGCACTTTATATTTCGCCAGCCGCTCGCGGCAGTAGGCAATGAGCTCCGCTTCCGTCAGCTCTGGATTTTTCGAGACGACGCACGCCCGCACCGCTTCCCCGTAATCCGGGTCCGGCACACCGATCACCGCGGCTTCAACGACATCCGGATGGCTGTATAGCACTTCTTCGACTTCGCGCGGGTACACGTTGTAGCCGCCGACGATAATCATCTCTTTCTTTCGGTCGACGATATAGAAATAGCCGTCCTCGTCCATGCGAGCCAAATCGCCGGTGTGCAGCCAACCGTCGCGCAATGCGGCCGCCGTTTCTTCCGGCATTTTGTAATACCCTTTCATGACGTTCGGGCCGCGGACGACGAGCTCGCCGACTTCACCGACGGGCACTTCTTCTCCGTATTCGTTGACGACCTTATTTTCAACGTTTTTAATGCTCGTTCCAATCGAACCGGGTTTGCGCGGCCGGTCGAGCGGATTGAAGCAGGTGACAGGGGACGCCTCCGAGAGCCCGTACCCTTCCGAGATGATGACATTGAACTTTTTCTCAAAGTTTTCAAGCAAGGCGACCGGCATCGAAGCGCCGCCCGAGATGCAAAGGCGGAGCGTCCGCAAATCGTCTGCGCTTCCTCCCTCATGCTGGTAAAGGAAGTTGTACATGGTCGGCACGCCGGCAAAAATCGTCGCTTTTTCCTCGCGGGCCAGCTGGAACAACTTCGACGGGCTGAACTTTGGCATGATGAGCACCGTTCCGCCGTTCATCAGCGGGGCATTGAGCGCCACGGTCAAGCAAAAGACATGAAACATCGGCAAGGCGGCGATGACGCGGTCGTTTTCGTTGATGCCTAAATAATCGGCCGTATCTTGGGCGTTGCTGTATATGTTTTTATGGGTGAGCATCGCCCCTTTTGGCTTGCCGGTCGTCCCTGACGTGTACAAAATGACGGCAACATCGTCATCATCGAGCTCGGGTCCGGTAAAATCCGGGCTGCCGGCCGCCAACACTTCTGCAAACGATTTCATTCCCTCCGACAGCGAACCCCCTTTCTCCTTCCCTTCCGGCGTTTCGCAAACGATCGCATGCTCAAGCAACGGAAAACGCTTTTTCGCCTCGGCAAACAACGGAGCGAGCAAATCGAGGCCGATCACCGCTTTGACGTCGCCGTTATGCAAAATGTAGGCAATTTCCTCAGGCGTGTAAATCGGATTGATCGGGATGACGGTCGCCCCAAGCCGCAACGCCCCGTACAAGCCGATGACAAACTGCGGCGAATTGCCAAGCAACAAGGCGATATGGTCGCCCCGGCGAACGCCAAGCTGCGCCAAGCCATCGGCAAACTGTGACACCGCAGCATTCAATTGCTGATACGTGCGCCGCTCTTTCATGAACACATACGCTTCCTTGTCCGGCAACTGTTTCGCGATTTGCGCCAACCGCGTCGTTACGTTCATATAAGCTCCTCCCCCAAAATGAATGAATGACCATTCATTTTATAAGTAAAAAAATTCGAACTATATTCATTATAAAAAAAAGAACAGCAAAGAACAAGGGAAAGCGTTTCCTTCGCTGTTCTTTTTTGATGATGTCCTATCGCGCCCACGTTAAGCCAGTGCGGGCGAGGCGAATGACACCGCGGAACGTCCGACTGGCCTCGTCGACAAGCTGCTCATGCCGGCCCACATGCGGCAAATGCGTCAGCCATAATTCCCCGACGCCTGCTCCCTCGGCAATGGCCGCCGCCTCCTCGCTCGTCATATGCCCAGCCGGCGCCGCGTTTTGCCCGGCGTAAAAGTTGCACTCGCAAATGAGCAAGTCCGCTCCTTTGGCAAACGGGATAAACTCCGGTATGTAGCTTGAATCAGCCGTATAAACGACCGTCTTGCCGCCGGCGGAGATGCGCATAGCGTAGCATGGCACAGGGTGAACGGTTTTCATAAAGGCAAGCGAAAACGGCCCAACAGCCAGCGTCTTGTTCGGATCATAGGCGATCCCTTCAGTGATGCCGTCGTGCGTCAGGCGGAAAAACGCCGCCTCGTCTTCCGCATGGCCATAAATCGGCAAGACAGGCAAGCTAGCCCCTAAATTTTTCTGAATGAGGCGCGCGTATTGGAGCGGACCGATGTCGGCGATATGGTCGTAATGGTAATGGGAGATCATGACCGCATCCAAGTTTTCCACAGTCGTGTAATTTTGCAGCTTGGCGAGCGCCCCGCTCCCGCAATCGATAAGCAGGCGAAATCCATCGTGCTCGAACAAATAAGACGATGTCGCTTCATTGGCGGCGGGAAACCCTCCCCAATAGCCGATGACCGTTACTTTCACTTTCTTTTCTCTCCTTTCATCCGTTTTGTCTCCATCATACACAACCGCGCCCATTTTTTCATCTTTGTTGATTTTTGTTTTAAAACACCTATTGACATTCCACTTTGTGTTATAATACAATAAAACTACCAAGACAACGGAGGGGATCGGAATGTTGGTGAAAGTGTTGGAATTTTTCAGAAACTTACCGCCAAAAAAATGCATGCACTGCGGCAAAGAAATTGACGAGCAGCATGAATGCTACGGCAACACGTGCTCTGACTGCCTAGGCGCCGCTTACCGCCAATAGGTGAGCGGGACATTTCCTGCGTCACGACGCCGGCTGCCCCGCCGGCGCTAGGCTGTTCCCCAATGCAGCCTGCCTTTTCTCTTTAACGGCCTCCGCAGCTGGGAGGCATTTTTTTTTTTTTTTGCCAATGTCAAAGGTGTCGTCGCACGCATCTGTTCTATATCCCCTTCGCCATAAGCCCCCCAGCAAATGGTTTTCCTTTCAGCCATTTTCCGATATTGGTCAATATGAAAAGGCGCCCCCATCTTTTCGGGACGCCTTCGAGACGGCCTTTATGGTTCAATCATCACGCTTGAGCTGCTCGTTCCGTTTCTGTCCATACTCCCCAACGGCGGCGATACAGAAGGAGAAAATACGCGAGCGTCGCCAAGGCAAAGACCGCAGCCGTCGCAAGCAAGATCTCCGTTTCCTTCCACATGACCGAGAAATCGCCGCTTGAAATGACCGCTCGCAACCCGCGGATCGCATGGGTCATCGGCAGCCACGGATGGAGCGACTGAAGCGCATCCGGAACGAGCTCAATCGGATACGTGCCGGCGCTTCCGATCAGCTGAGCGATCAATAACAAAATGGCGAGGAATCGGCCCGGGTTGTCAAACAAGGTGACAAGAAATTGGACGATCATCATAAACGTCATGCTGATGATCCAAGTAAACAACAGAAAACGCCCGACGCTTTGCACGTGTAACCCAAGCCCATACAATAGCCACGCGTCGGCCAGCAACGTTTGTGCCGCCGCAGCCAAAACGAGCACACCCCATTTGCCGAAAAACCAGGCGACACCCGACGCCGGCCGCTCGACCGGCTCGCGCAGCGGAAAGACGATTGTCAGCAGCAACGCGCCGACAAACAATCCGAGCGACAAAAAGTACGGAGCAAAACCAGTGCCATAGTTCGGCACATGATGGAGCGGGCGCTTATCGTTTTTTACCGGATCGGCAATCATGTTATAGACATGCTCGTTGGCCTGAACGCCAGCGGCATCTTTTGCTCCTTCATCCAACCGATTCGCCAACTCGGCTGATCCTTTCTCCAACTCCACCAATCCGGATGATAACGACTGGCCGCCGCGGAAAAGGCGTTCCACACCTTGATGAAGCGATGATGCGCCGGCCGCCACCGCGCCGACACCATCGGACAGTTCTCCTGCCCCATCAGCCAATTGGCGCGTTCCGGAAACGAGCTGGCCTGATCCATTGGCGAGTTCATTCACTCCTTCAGCCAACCGACTGCTGCCGTCAGCAAGCGTCTGCGCCCCGCGATAAGCCCGCTCGAGCTGCCCAGCCAGCTCGTTTGCCCCGTCCGTTAATTTTTGCTGGGCACCGGCCAATCGATCAGCCCCGGCCGCAAGTTGCTGCTGTCCGTTGGCGATCTTCCCGATCCCCTCCTGCACCGCTTGTTGCCCGCTCGCGAGCGATGATGCGCCATCGGCCAGACGAGCGGCACCGCTTTGAAGCTGTCCGGCTTTCTCGGCCAGTTCCCCGACGCCGGCCGCCACGGCTTGGCTTCCTTCGACAAGCGGCTGCAGCTGTTGCGCCAATGCTTGTAGCGCTGCTTTTTGCTCTGGGTCGCTCGCTTTTTCAGCCAACTCCTGCAATCCTGCGGCGTATTGCTGCAATCCTTCGCTCACTCTATCCGCACCGGCCGCAGCCTCTCCCGCTTTTTGTTTCCACACTGCCATCCCTTGCGCCAATTGCCCAGCTCCTTCATTCACCATGTTTGCTCCGTCGGTTAGAACGGGAAGACGGGATTGCAATGTTTTCATACCATTTAGCGATTCATGGAGACCCGCCGCCAGCGCAGCGGCGCCGGTTTGCGCTTGTTGTTCCCCATCAGCCAAGCGGCGGCTTCCGTCAGCAAGCTTCCCGAGGCCGTCTCGCAATGCGGCCGCGCCAGTTTGCACTTGCGTTGCCCCGTCGCTTACGGATTGCAGTCCGTTTTCAAACACCACTGATTTCTCGGCGAGTTCAGCTAAGTAGCCAGATAATTGAGCGGCACCGTCCTCGGCTTTTTCCGCCCCTGCGGCCAAGCGGGCACTGCCTTGTTCAGCCGCATCCATCCCCTCGACTAGCTTGCGGCTGCCTTGTTCGGCCGTTTGGATTCCATCACGAAGCCGGGAAGCTCCTTCGCTCGCTTTTTCCAATCCTTTTCCAACTTCTTTCATTTTCGACAACATCGTTTCCGCATAGGCTTTGGTTACATTTTTGGCAATTTCTTCTTTAATAGCCGAAACGGCCGAATCGCCGATTTTTCCGACGAGATAGTTCGCTCCTTCATTTGGGATATACGTGAGGCGGAGCGGCTTCGGCGCTTCATTCTGCACAGTCGTCGCATTGGCGGAAAAATCATGCGGGATGATGACCGCCATGTAATAGTCTCCATTTTTCAACCCTTGAAGCGCTTGTTTCCGACCAACGAAATGCCAAGAAAAGGAATCCTTTTCCTTCAACCGCTTGACGACATCGTCGCCGAGATGCATCGCTTCGCCGTCAAGCTTAGCTCCTTGGTCTTCATTGACGACAGCGACCGGCAGACGGTCCAAATGCCCGTACGGATCCCAAAACGCCCATAAAAATGACCCACTGTAGAGAAGGGGAATGAGCAAAACGGCCAAAATCGGAATGAGCACTTTTGGGCGGAACACAATGGACTGCAGTTCTTTCAACAGCATCAGACATTTCCTCCTTTGCACAAATGACCAAATTGTCCATATGGTCAATTTCCGACAAAAAAAGAGGATTATCTACTTCGACAATCCTTGCAAAAAATATAGCGCAAACAATTCAGCAATTTGCTCTTTTGTCAACGGTTCATGATCTTTTTCCCAATCGACGATCAAGGCGATGTACGTCTTGAGCATCAAAAACGCCGTAATTTCCGAATTGCACGGGCGAATCTCCCCTTTTTCCACCGCCGCATCAATTTTTTGCCGAATGAACTCGACCATCGCCCGGTCCAGTTTGGCAAGCACTTCCTGCACCGCCGCCGTACCGATATTGCGCACTTCTTGAAGCAGCTTCGCCGTCAGCTGATGGCGCTGGCGAAATTCCAAAATACGGTACAAGGCGCGGTGGACGTTTTCGAAAAACGGCAGCGACGGATCCATCGCCAGCTCCGCTTCCGCCTTGATTTCCACAATCAATCCGGAGACGATTTCATCGAGCAGTTCCTCTTTGCTTTTAAAAAACGTATAGATCGTCCCTTTGCCGACGTTGGCGAGCTTTGCGATTTGCTCCATCGTCGTCGCCTTGTAGCCAAAAGCGGCAAACGATTGGGCCGCCGCTTCGATGATTTGCCGTTTGCGGTCGCTTGCCATATCCCTCATCCTTCAAACTGACTAAATGAACGATTTGGTCAATCCGTATTTATCATATCATAGAATCTGCCTCGATGTAAAGGTTGAAACAAGCGTGGCCTTTTGCCTCAGAAGCCAATCGCTTCCGCCATCCGAAGGCGACAAGCAGCGCTCGTCTTTTTTCACCCAAAACATTCGTGAGCGCGTTTCGCACTCCACCCGGGCATGAAAATGGCCAACCAGGGCACGCGCATTTCCATAGAAAGACGGACGGCCGAGCGTCTGGCATCGGACTGAAACAGCGAACCGTTCGGCCGTTTAAAAGTTGTCTGTTAATGGACGTTGCTATACATATTAGATGCCCGCTCGACCGCTGCCGGCCGCAAATACTCAAGCACATCGTGGACCGCTTTTTCACCCTGGTCAATGCAATCCGGCAATCCGAGCCCTTCGTATGAGCTGCCGGCCAAAAACACACCCGGCAGCGCGGCAGCCATCTGCCGCTTAATGTACGCCAGCCGCTCGCAGTGTCCGACCGTGTATTGCGGCATGGCCCGCTTCCAGCGCGAGATGACGGCGAACTCCGGTTGGCCGACAATGTTCATCACTTTATTTAAATCATCCAATACGACGCGGACGATCTCGTCATCGGACTGGTCGACGATCTCCTCATCGCCCGGGCGCCCGACGTAGCCGCGCAAAAGCGCCTTGCCGGGCGGCGCGGTGTGCGGCCATTTTTTATGCGTCCATGTACACGCTGTCATCGTGTAATCGCTGCGGCGCGAAACGACAAATCCGGTGCCATCAATGTCTTGGCGGATCGCCTTCGCTGGGAATGCGAGCGCCACCGTCGCCACCGACGTCAACGGCACCGAACGGAACGAGGCGAAAAACGGATAGTCCGCGAACATGTCCGGCACAACATGATGCGGCGTCGTCACGATGACGCTGTCCGCCTCCCACACCTCGCCTGTGCTCAGTTGCAGCCGATACGTCGAATCAGGGCGAACGATCCGCTCGACGCGCACCCCTTTAATGACGCTGCCCGGCTCAAGCCGTTTTTCCACTTCATCAACGAGCGACTGCAAGCCCGTTTTTAACGTCTGGAACGCCCCTTTTCGCTCTTTTTGCTCTTTCGGCGTCGTTCGTCTCGCGCCACGAACAAGGCTTCCATATTTTTGCTCAAGCTGGAAAAACTGCGGAAACGTCGCCATTAGGCTCATCTCATCGATGTCGCCGGCGTAAATACCGGAAAGCAACGGTTCGATGAGATTGTCCACCACCTCATCGCCGAGGCGGCGGCGGAAAAAGCGGCCAAGCGGCATATCGCCATCCGCTTTCACCGGCGGCAACACAAAGTCAAGCGCCGCCCGCAACTTGCCGGCCGGGGAAAACAGTCCGGTCGTTAAAAACGGGGCGATGCGCGTCGGAATGCCCATTACCGCTCCGCCTGGAATTGGATAAAGTTTGCCGTTGACCAAAATGTACGACTTTCCGGTTGCGTTATGAACGATCTCATGTTCGAGGCCGACTTCCTTCACAAGGCGAAACGCGCTCGTTTTCCGCGCCAAAAACGAGTCTGGGCCGCGCTCAATGACAAACCCATCGCGGACGACCGTCTGCACTTTTCCGCCGAGCCGATGCGTCGCCTCGACAAGTTTGCATGTAAGCGGGAGGCGTTGCTCTCGAATCGCTTTTTGCAAGTAGTAAGCGGCCGTCAAGCCGGTAATGCCGCCGCCGACGATGACGACCGTCCGTTGCCCTTCATTCACGTTGATCGCCTTCTTCCGCCCACCGCTTTAACACAACCGCCGCCAACGCATCAATAAACAATGGATTCGTGTTGGGCATCTCCGGCCGATAATAACGGGCGCCGATCTCTTCTGTCACCTGTTTGCATTCAATGTCATTGTCATACAGCACTTCCAAATGATCAGCGACAAAACCGACCGGCGCGTACACGAACGACGTATAGCCGCATTCTTGATGAAGCTGGCGCGTCAAGTCTAGCACGTCCGGCCCAAGCCATGGTTCCGGCGTCTGGCCGGCGCTTTGCCAGCCGACGGCATAGTGGGCGACGCCGGCTTGCTCAGCGATTCGTTTTGCTGTCTCTTCGAGCTGCTTCGGATACGGATCACCCGCCGCGATGATTTTTTCCGGCAAACTGTGCGCCGATACGATGAGCACCGCTTTTTCCCGCTCTTGTTCCGGCATCGCGTCGAAAATTCGCTTCACTTGTTCAGCCCAATATTGCAAAAACTTCGGCTCATCATACCATTGGGCAATTGTATAAATGACCGGGCCGCCAAGTTTTTCCGCTGCCGCTTTCGCCCGCTCGTTGTACGAGCGGATGCTGAACGTGGAATAATGGGGAGCAAGAACGATCCCAACGGCTTCTTTGATGCCGTCATCATACATGCGCTCGACCGCATCTTCGATGAACGGCTCAATATGTTTGAGCCCTAAATACGCGCGAAACTCGACTTCGTCCTGCACTTCGTTCAGCCGCTCCTCAAGCCGTTTCGCCTGCTCTTTCGTGATTTTGGCGAGCGGCGACAACCCGCCGATCGCCCGGTAGCGCGCTTTTAAATCATCAATTTGTTCTTGCGGCGGCTTGCGCCCATGGCGAATGTGCGTATAATACCGTTCGATATCGCCTTCCCGGTACGGCGTTCCGTACGCCATCACGAGCAGCCCCACCGTTTTTTTCGCCATTGTGCCACCCCCCTCGTTTAGTTCGTTGACGTATATTCGTGGATAAAAGCGGTCAGACGTTTCAGCGTCGCCGGCTGAACGTCCGGAAAAATGCCATGGCCTAAGTTGAAGATATAGCCCGGCCGTTCCATCCCTTCGTCCAAAATGCGCTTCACCCGCTCTTCGATCACATCCCATGGCGCAAGAAGCACCGCCGGATCCAAGTTGCCTTGAATGGTTTTGGCAATGCCTTGACGGCGCGCTTCGCGAATCGACAGTCGCCAGTCAAGACCGATGACATCAAGCGGCAAGTCGTTCCACTCATGCACTAAGTGGCTGGCGCCGACGCCAAACATAATAAGCGGCGCGCCTTCTTCGCGCAAAGCGGCAAAAATGCGCGCCATCGCCGGCTTGATAAACGTCCGGTAATCGTCGGCATTGACAGCGCCAACCCAAGAATCAAAAATTTGCACGGCACCTGCTCCCGCCCGAATTTGCGCCCGCACATAGCGGATCGTCATCTCAGCGAGCTTGTCCATTAAGGCGAACCACGCTTTCGGTTCAGCGTACATGAACGCTTTCGTCTTATGATAATTTTTTGACGGACCGCCTTCAATCATGTAGCTCGCCAACGTAAACGGCGCGCCGGCAAACCCGATGAGCGGCACATCCAACTGCTCGTTGACAAGAAGCCGAATCGTTTCAAACACATACGGCACATCATGTTCCGGATCGATCTCCCCGAGCCGCTCAACATCTTGGAGCGAGCGGATCGGATTGGCGATCACCGGCCCGACGCCGCCCTGAATCTCGACATCCACGCCGATCGCCGGCAGAGGCGTCATAATGTCTTTATATAAAATAGCGGCATCGACGCCATATTGCTCAACCGGAAGTCTCGTGACGTACGCGCAAAGCTCCGGTTGATGCGTAATTTCAAACAGCGAATATTTTTCTTTCAGCGCCCTATACTCCGGCTGCGACCGCCCGGCTTGACGCATATACCAAACCGGCACATACGGCGTTTGTTCGCCGCGGCAGGCGCGTAAAAATGTATCGTTGATCTGTCGGGTCATCTCCATCCGCCTTTCTTTCATCCAATCCCATCACTGGTTTCGCATTTTCTTATCTTTAAACGTTGCCTATCTCCTTTTCACTATACAGCTTTCTGCACCCAATGTATAGAGAAGAAGGCGAACTGTCAAAAAATCGACCGATTTTCAAGTCCATGCCCATTATAGCAAAAAAGCTGCCCCGCCTGCACGGGACAGCTTTTTCTTCAAAGGAGGAACATGGCGACAACGGTCGTGACCACCAAGCCGACAGCAACAGGAATGAGGTTGCGGCGCGCCAGCTCAAACGGATCGACCCCGCAGATTGCTGCCGCCGGAATGAGCGCCCACGGAACGAGCGTACCGCCGCCGACCCAAATGGCAGCGATTTGGCCGAGCGCCGTCAACGTCGCCACTCCGCCGCCAATCGCTACAGAAAACAAATGAGCGACCGAACCGGCGAGCGAAATGCCGGAAAACCCCGAGCCGTCGAGACCGGTAACCGCGCCGACGACCGTGAGCGTAACCGCCCCCACCTCATTGTTCAACGGCACTGCATGGGCCAAGGCGACTCCTAAATCGTTGACGATGCCTTGCGACGCCTGCGGCAAATAGTCACCGATGATTTTCACAAACCCCGCATCGCCAAGATAGAAAAACGCAGCGATCGGAATAACGGGGCCGAACACTTTAAATCCGAACTGAAACCCTTCAATAAAGTAATTCGTCACTTCCGCAAAGCTTTCTTGCCGATGGGCGAGAACAGAGATGAGAATCAAAATGAAAATCGCCGTCCCACCGACCAAGGCGGTCGCTTCCCCGCCTTGCAGCCGCAAATAAAACATCGCGATGACATCAAGGGCGAACAAAACCGGAATCAGCAACGCGAGCCATTTTTTCGTTTGTCCCGTCATTAAATGGCTTGTTTTTTCCAGCATTGAATCGACCGTTGCAGCAATTTCTGCGTCTCCGCTCGTCAAACGCCCTCGTTTCATGTCACGGCGCAAAAAATAAAACGCAGTAATGGTCGTGACAACTCCCATGACAAAGACGAGCGGCACGCTGGCAGCGATGACATCGCCGACCGGCAGCCCGGCGGCATCAGCCGTTAATTTCGGCGCCCCTTGGATGACAAAATCGCCGGAAAGAGCGATGCCGTGCCCGAACAAGTTCATCGCCATCGCCACTCCTAACGCCGGCAGCCCGACGCGGACCGCCGCCGGCAACAAAACCGCCCCCATAAGAGCAACGGCCGGAGACGGCCAGAAAAACCAAGAAATGACCATCATCAAAATCCCGATCGTCCAATACGCCCAAGCCGGCGTGCGAATGAAACGGACAAACGGCGAGATCATGACGTCGTTGATGCCGGTGGCCGATAACACTTTGCTCATTGCCACAATAATGGAGATGACTAAAATCGTCGGCAACAGCTCCGTAATGGCATAAATAAAGCTGTTAAACACCCCGCTGACCGCCGCGCTCAACGAATGGGTGGCGACCGCCGCCAACAAAAAGATGCCGGCAATGCAAATGAGCGATGTATCTTTGCGGGCGACCATAAACCCAATAATGAGCACGATGAACAGCAAGTAAATCCAGTGCAGCGCCACAAGCTCTACACCCATGAACCATTCCCCTTTCTTCCCAACTTCCAGCCCGGCCCGCTGGACATGCGCCCAGGCCGGTGTACTACAGCATATGAAGCGGGAAAAAAGGTGTGAAAGCCCGCAGCGCCCCGTTACAAAAAGAAAAACGCCGGCGCCAGCGTAAACAGCGCTAGCGTCCGGCTTTCCGCCCGCGCCGCGGGCGAACGTACCGCCCCGCCGCCCAAAGCCCCCATATGTTTCCGCCAAGCCAAGTGGCGAGCCAAAGAAGGCGCGGGGAAACAGCCAACAGCACGAGATGAAATACCGTATTTTGCCCGATAAGCAGAATGGAAAGCAGCCGAACCGCCGCAACAACCGGCTGCGCCTGCGGCAACGGGTACAGCCGCGGCCATAGCGAATAGCGATGATGGGAAGGCAACGCGGCCAGTTGAACAGCGGTCGCGTAAAGAAACAAAAACACAATGGCCGCCCGCCCGTATTCGTGATCGACTACAGTGAGCAGGACGCTTCCAATCGCGGTGAGGCGGACATACAGACCAGCATACCCGCCGGCGCGCAAAAACGTGCGGACATACAAATGAAAAAAGACATGCCGCTCGCCATACGGGATCAATGCGAGCAACGGATCAAGCCAACGACGCCGCTTCGCCGTCTCCCGCCATTCCGGAACGTCGGTAAACAAGTTGGCCAGACGGTAAAACGCCCTTGCCGCCCGCTGTTCTTCGGCGATGATCCGTTCCCATTTCCACGTTTTCCCTCTCACCAGCCGTGACAAATAGGTGGAAAGAACCGCCACCAGCCCGACGACAACGACAAAAAACGGCCATGAGGCTCCCGCCAGCACCAAATACACAAACACCGCCGCTAAGCTGAAGCGAGCGAATGCGCTAAAGCGGTGAAACGACGGCTCAGCGATATAGCTTCCTTTGCAAACAGCCCATAAGCTCCATCCTTTGAAGCAGAAAAGACCAAGCAAAAAAAGCGGCCATGGCACCGGAGAAAACCGGGCATGAAGCGGTCCAGCCAACAGCAAAAGCAAAGAAAGGCCGTACGCCTGCCATAGCCATGAGAACAAAAACGCCCGCTGAATATACGGCCGCAACTGCTCTTCCGCCGGCAACAAAAACACCGCATCCGCCTCGCGAAACAAGGTGCGCACCGACCCGGCGGCCGCCGCCCAACCGAACACGACCGCCGCAATCGCCGGATACGGAAACGAGTCGGGAAGCGACGACGCCCAACGCTCGTACATCACCGCTATGCCGCCAAGCACGATGATCAAGCCGACGAGCAAATGGTCGTTGAACATATAGCGCAAATAGCGGATCCGCTTTTGCCACTCCAAGCGGAAGCGCTGCTGCCAAAGACGGCGGGCATCGATCATGACGCATCGTCCTTTGTCAGTTCAATATACAGTTCATCAAGCGTTGCATTGGGCAGCCCGAACTGGCGGCGAATATCATCGAGCGTTCCTTTTGCTCTGACGCGGCCGTTGTGCAAAATAACGAATGAATCGCAATACCGCTCTGCCGTCGCCAAAATATGCGTCGACAACAAAATGCCTGCCCCCTTCGCTTTCTGTTCGTTCATTCGCTCAAGCAAGGCATGAATCGCAAGCGGATCGAGTCCAAGAAACGGCTCATCGATGATATAAAGCGGCGGTTCAAGCAAAAAGGCGCATACAATCATCACTTTTTGCTTCATTCCTTTGGAAAAATAAGACGGAAACGAGGAAAGCCGCTGCTCCAACCGAAATTCGCGAAGCAGCGGCGGAAGGCGGCGTTCATACTCCTCTTCGCTCAACCCGTACGCCATCGCCGCTAGCCGCAAATGTTCCTCGAGCGTCAATTCTTCATACAACACCGGCGTTTCCGGAATAAAAGCAAACTGCCTTCGATACACTTCCGGCCCGTCCGCAAGCCGATGGCCGTTGATGGAAATCGCGCCGCGGCGCGGTTCCATCAGCCCGATAATATGTTTGATCGTCGTGCTTTTGCCCGCTCCGTTTAAACCGATCAACGCCACCATTTCGCCGCGGCCAACTGCAAACGTCACATCTTCAAGCACATTTTGCGCCGTATAGCCTCCGGATAGACCCTCCACCTGCAAAAGCGTCATCGTACGCTCCCTTTCCGTTCTGATGTTTGTCCCCATTGTACCAAACAATCGCCTCTCCTACCAAAAAAAAGATCACACCGTTCTTTTGCATAAATCCACTCAAGCCGGGCATGATAAATAGCGAAGAGGGGATGAGGAATCAAAACATTGATGAACGATCCATCCGAAATGGGGTGTTCGTCAAAGACACCGTTGTGAGCCGCAAGACGTTGTAAACGTTCCTAGGGAGCGACCATCGCATTCGTTGCTGGGAAGCAACGACCTCTCCAAAGGGGATGGTCACGTTGAACAAAGGAAGCGCTCACGCCGAAACGACTTTTGCCGCAAATGGGGTGTTCATCAAACGCACATTTGCTTGAATCATCCTCTCCCCTTTTCACCAATCGGGATGTAGCCCTGCGTTGCGGGATTACATCCCGGTTTTTTTATGGTAAAATGGAGAAAACGGGAAGGAAAGGGTGACCGCAGTGAGCGATTGCATTTTTTGCAAAATCATTCACGGTGAGCTGCCGGCGGCGAAAGTGTACGAAGACGACCATGTGCTCGCGTTTTTGGACATCAGCCAAGTGACGAAAGGGCACACACTTGTCATCCCAAAAGTACATACGGAAAACATTTTCACCCTCACATCGGAGGCGGCTGGCCAGCTGTTTCGCGCAGTGCCGGCAATCGCCAATGCGCTCAAGCAAGCGTTTTCCCCGGTCGGGCTCAACCTATTGAACAACAATGGCGAGCAAGCGGGGCAGACGGTGTTCCATTACCATCTTCACCTCATTCCTCGCTACGGCAAAGGGGATGGGTTTGGCGCAGTCTGGAAATCGCACGCAAGCGACTATACGGCCGCTGACTTGCAGGCGATCGCGGCCACAATCCGCGAACAAATCGGATGATCTCCCGTTGAACAGCAGAAAGGTCAAGCCCACAAATAAAAAACGGAAGCAGGGATGTCCCGCTTCCGTTTTACTGTTTTCCTTGCTCGTCGATCACGTCTTGCAAATCTTTGTCTTTGATCTCAACACCGGCAGCTTTCACCAGTTTGTCCACTTTTGACTGCATCGTCGCAGGATCAAGCTTGTTCCGTTTGACTTCAAACGCAATTTCGTCTTTCATTTCGTTGAACGATTTTTTCTTTTCTTTGTCCGTCACTTTAATGATATGGTAGCCGTAATCCGTTTTCACCGGATCGCTCACTTCGCCGACTTTCAGCTTATAGGCGGCTTCTTCAAACTCCTTGACCATTTTCCCAGGGCCAAACCAGCCTAAATCGCCGCCGTTGGACGCCGAGCCTGGATCTTGCGAATATTCTTTGGCTAGCTTCGCGAAATCTTCGCCTTTATCGAGCTTCGCTTTCACTTCTTTCGCCGTTTTTTCATCTTTCACTAAAATATGGCTGGCGCGAATTTTCGGTTTGTAGTTGTTGTAGTACTCCTTAAGTTCTTTCTCCGTCACTTTAATGTCTTCCACGGCTGCTTTCGTCCGCAGCAAATCGAGCTTGACCATTTCACGGATCACTTTCTCTCCGTTCTGCTGCACGGCCAAATCATATTGCGTTCCGTACGCGTCCTTGATTCGTTCGATTTCGCGGTCGATCTCTTCATCGGTCACCTTGTATTTTTTGCTTAACACTTTTTCGTCGATCAAATCACGAAGGACGGACTTGCCGACGCGCTCTTTCATCTCATTGTAAAACTCGTCTTTCGTAATGTTTCC
The DNA here is from genome assembly GCF_001544315.1 of Geobacillus jurassicus NBRC 107829. Lineage (GTDB taxonomy): Bacteria > Bacillota > Bacilli > Bacillales > Anoxybacillaceae > Geobacillus > Geobacillus jurassicus. Next base: position 31,203 of record NZ_BCQG01000025.1, on the reverse strand, counting down.
GTTTTTCGTTTCCACAATTGCTTCCGAATCGCCGTTATTGCAGGCCGACAAAGCCATAAGCGAAACGACGGCAGCGGCCATCATCCATTTTTTCATTCGTTTCACAACCCCTATGTCTTTTTTTCGATTTGCGCGTTTCGCCTCCGCAAAACAGAGCATGCTTGCCTTTTCAATCACGACAATAACTATACCATATTTCAGGCGAAAAAAAAACCTCTTTCCGCTTTAGTCATCCGCCCATAACATGCACGCTTGCCATACATATGATGAGGATGAAGCGCTCGGCAGGCTTCTTCTTGCCGAAAGGGGGTGTTACGATGAGCGCACCTTACTCCGGAGGCTTTGCGTTGATTGTTGTGCTGTTTATTTTGTTAATCATCGTCGGCTGCGCCTGCGTCATCTACTAAACGAAAGAGGGTGCTCCCGCGCCAGGGGCACCCTTTTTTTTTTGCCGCCCTCCTCGAAACGAAAGCAAAGGCGACGGCAACCGAACTCGCTCCATCAAAAGGGAAACATACAAATCCCCGCATCAACCGTAAGAGCAGGGAAAAGTCACGTAAACAACACTTCAAAGTAAGAAGAGATTAATAAAATCGTAATAAGGACATTGATCGTGCGAAAAACCGCCGGCTGCTGCTCCTCCGGGATGTCGCGCTGCGCGCAAAGCGAGTGAGTGAGCTGGTTGATAAAAAATAAGACCGTAACCGCCAGGGGGATGAAATAAAGCGCCAAAGCTGTTCCCCTCCTCTTCATCTTCGCCAAACGCGGCCCATGGTTTTAACTTTACATCGTTCGCAGCCGGAAATCAATCTTTTTTTCTGTTTCCGGCACGGACCGATTTTTCTATTGGTGAATGCGCACAAATCCGATAAAATATATGTAAAAACCGGTCGCATTTTCGTCACCAAAAAGGAGCACATCGTATGGAATCGTTGGAAAAGCGAGTGGCCAAGCTGGAATTCCACCAGTCGCTGCTGATGGAAATGGTCGATGAAGCGAAAAAACCGTTTTATTCCCTCGTCATCCGCGCCGATTTAACAAAGGAAGAAGTCGACGCTTTCTTGGCGTTTTGCCAAGAGCTTGCCGACCAATACGAACAGCAAAAAGCGGAAGGGTTAACGATTTTCACTCCCCTGCTCGTACAGTTTGCTGGGATGCTTCATCCGAACCTTCCGCTGGAACAGACAGTTGATGCTCTTTTAGCCCAACAAATGTTTGTGCCGCTGATGACCGAGTTGAAAACGCTCATTCGCACCGTCAGTTAGCCTGGCTGGCCAATTCTTTCTCGTGCTCTTCCGTTTTTGGCTTTCGTTTGACAAGTTTACCGTCCTGCTCGATGAAATCTTTTTTAATGTTTTCAAACGCCCGCTCGAAAATTTCCATAAAATCATCGCCATAAATGTTGCGGACGATGCACATCATTTCTAAAATTTCTGGAAACTTCCCATACAGCTCGCGCAACGGCAACGCCCCATTGAAAACGGCGTTTTTCGTCGGGTCATACGTCTCCATCAGCTTCATCAGCACTTCTTCGCCTTTTTCTGTCAGCTCAATGTACGTATTGCGTTTGTCATCCTGTTTTTTCGAAAACGAAAGCAACCCTTTTTCTTCCAATTTTTTCGAGAAGTTGAACGCAGTCGAAACGTGCATCACGCCAAACTTGGCGATTTCCGAAATCGAGGCGCCCTTGAAGTGGTAGGCAATCCATAAAATGTGGTGCTCATTGATGTTCAAGTCAAACGGCTTAATCCACTGCTGCCAATCTTTTTCAATCGATTTCCACAGCGCCTTGCTCAGCTGGGCGATCCGTTGGCTGAATAACATCGCCTCTTTGACGGAATAATGCTGTTCTGTCGCTTTCATCGTTCCACCCACTCTTCCCTCACCGTATTTTTTGCTTCCTATTATATCAATAAAACAAAAAGGAATAAAGACAAAAGTATTTATTTTTATGTTTTTTCTTGCATATTCATAATAGTAAGCATGAGGCGCCGACCGCCTATTATAGGAGGAGAATACCATGGTGTATATACAATGGCTGCTTATCACCGTCGGATTCTTATTTTTCTGTCTTTTTATAAACGCATCTTTCGCCTTATGGAAAGCGCGGGCGTACCCGCCGAAAGCATTGCTGAAAGAACGGACTTTGCGCTATATTGGAATAGCGTCCATTTGCTTGCTCGCCGCTTGGCTTCTCAGCTATGTCTAATATACATCGGAAATGAATGGAACGGGAGACGTTTTTCTCCTCATCCTCTCCCTTTGATAGCAAAAAACCCGACCAGCAATGATCGGGTTTTTCGCCGTTTACACGTGCGCTGTCACGTTCATCCGTCGGAAAATCGACGATGCGATCGGATAGATGATGGCCATCGCCACTGCGTTCAACGCCGCTGTCGGCAGTACGATGGTAACAAACAGCGCCGAAAACGTCGCTCCGCCCGGCAACCCGACAAGAAAGAGCGCCGCAGCCAAAAACACGGCGCCGGAAATGACTGTGCCGACTGCCGCCAGCACCGAAGCCCCAATGACCGTTTGGCTGTATGCTTTCATCAAAGTCGCTAGGGCAAACACAACAAGGGCGGTGATGATCTTATCGATCATATTCGGCAGCTGTCCACCTGGGAACGTCGTCGTCATGGCGGAGATCAAGCCAGTGACAACGCCGACAAGGCCAACCGCTTTGACGTTCGGAAAAAGCAAAATCGCCAAAAACATCATCGCCAGCATCATATCCGGCTTCATTCCGAAAAATAACCCCGGAATGACCGCGTGCAGCACGGCTCCGATTCCGACTAACAGCGCCATCGAGACTAATGCTCTCACATTCATGCTCATCTCTCCTCATCTCTCCTCGTCTATTCTCTTGCTCGAGAATTTTTCTATCATTATATCACTTTGCAGTGTAAAAGTGAAGAAGAAATTTTCAGGCAAAACGACGGCGGAACTCGTTCATAAACGACGCGAGCGCTTCGCACGCCTCAAGCGGCACCGCGTTGTAAATCGACGCCCGGCATCCGCCGACCGACCGGTGCCCGCCAAGCCCGACAAACCCGCGCTCTTTCGCCTCAGCGAGGAACGCCTTCGTCAACTCCTCACTCGGCAGCGTAAAGGTGACGTTCATGAGCGAACGGCTTCCCTTTTCGGCATGCGGTTTGTAAAAGCCGCCGCTTTCATCAATCGCCTCGTACAGCACGGCCGCCTTTTGCCGGTTGCGCTCTTCCATCGCCGCCACACCGCCTTGCTCTTCGACCCATTCGAGCACGAGCGACAGCATGTAAATCGCAAACGTCGGCGGCGTGTTGTACAGAGAATTGCTCTTCTGGTGCGTCCGGTAATCGAGCATCGTCGGCAGCCCGTCCGGAATGCGTTCAAGCAAATCGTTGCGGAGAATGACAACCGTGACTCCTGACGGGCCGAGATTTTTCTGCGCCCCGGCGTAAATGAGAGCAAATTGGCTGACATCGAACGGACGGCTTAAAATATCGCTCGACATATCCGCGACCAAGTCAACCGGCGTGTTCGGAAATTCCTTCCATTGAGTGCCGAAGATCGTGTTGTTTGACGTAATATGGACATAGGCGGCGTTTTTCGGCCATTGGACGTCATCAAGCGACGGAATGTATGTGTAGTTCGCTTCTTTGCTTGAAGCGACGACCGTCGTCAAGCCGATTTTTTGCGCCTCTTTCAGCGCTTTTTCCGCCCACGCCCCGGTCAGCACATAACAGCCGATCTTCCCTTCGGTGAGAAGGTTCATCGGCACCATTGAAAACTGCAGGCTCGCCCCGCCTTGCAAAAATAAAATGTCGTACCCATCCGGCACGTTTAGAAGCCGCTTAAGCCGCTCTTTCGCCGCATTGTGGACGGCGGCGTATTCCTTGCTCCGGTGGCTTAATTCCATGACTGACATGCCGGTGTTTTGGAAATTGAGCAGCTCCTTTTGCGCCCGCTCAAGCACCGGAAGCGGCAGCGCCGACGGACCGGCGTTGAAGTTGTACGCGCGTTTCATCCATCATCCCTCACTTTGCCTCCTGGTAGTCCATTGATATTATTATCCTAACATGATTCAGGAAAAAAGAAAGGGAATTTTTCGAAAAAAGCGCTTTCAAATGAAATTTTCCAAAAAAAAGAAAGCCCCTGCTATTGCAAGGACTTCGCCCGTTTCCGCCGTTCGCGCTCCTGGCGGATGCGCTCCATGTAAATCTCTCCTTCTTTTTCGATGAACGCTTCGTCGATTTCCCGCTCGCGCGCCGCCGTTTTCACCGTCATATAGCCGCTGAAAAGAATGCCGGCAACGACTAAATACACCCACCAAGGCAAACTGAGCATCGCCATTCCCCCTCGTCTGCTTGTCTTACTACACTATACGCGCGAGCGGGCAGCCGTATGCATGAAGAAAGAGGCGGGAAAGCCGCCTCTTTCTTAGGGACAACGCTTATGCTTCGTTTCGCTTCTTCTTTTTCCTCTTCGCTTTCTTCCACTGTCGGCGCAGCTCGTTCAACTCTTCTTTCGCCTGTTCATACTGGGTTGTCGGGACGATTTCAATGATCGGTTCGATCATGTTCATCCCTCCTTTTGCCGCCCCCTACTCTTTACTACCCGCGTTTTTCGACTTTGAAACAGACAAAAACGCCGGTTTGTAAAACGAGCGGTTGTCAAGAGCAAAGACACGTTCCGTAAACTCGCCCGGCTTCACTTTCTCAAGCGCGCGGTCGATCATCGTAATTTTCGCATCCAAATTGTCAATGTAATGGAGCACCTCGGCTTCTTTGACGAGCGGCGGCTTCGGGCTGCCCCATTCCGCCTTGCCGTGGTGCGCGAGCACAAGATGCTGCAAAATGACAACTTCTTCGCCTTGAATGCCGAGCTGTTCGGCCGCCTTGCTAATTTCGCTCACCATGATCGAAATGTGGCCGAGCAAATTGCCTTCGAGCGTATACGATGCCGACACCGGGCCGGATAATTCCATCACTTTGCCCAGGTCATGCAAAATGACGCCGGCGTAAAGCAAGTCTTTATTGAGCGACGGATACAAACGAACGAGCGCCTTGGCGAGCTCGAGCATCGACACGACGTGATACGCCAGTCCAGAGATGAATTCATGGTGGTTTTTTGTCGCCGCAGGGTACTCAAAAAACGGCGCCTCGTATTTTTTCAGCAAGTAGCGGGTAATGCGCTGGATATTCGGGTTTTCCATCGCAAATATGTATTCCATGACTTTCGCCTTCATTTCCTCGCGGCTAAGCGGCGCCTTTTCCAAAAAATCATCGAGGCGCACGGCGTCGCCCGGATGAGCGGGACGGATCGAACGGATGCGCAGCTGCAATTTGCCGCGGTAGTTATGGATGTCTCCCGCCACTTTGACGATGCACTCCGGCACATACCGCTCTTCGTCATCCGGCGACACATCCCACAGCTTCGCCTCAATGTCGCCGCTTTTGTCTTGCAAAATTAAGGTCAAAAACGGCTTGCCGTTGCTGGCAATGCCTTTCGTTGCCGATTTGATGAGCAAAAACAGATCGACTTGTTCCCCAACTTCATAGTGGATGATGCCTTTTGCCACTTCGTTCTCCTCCGTTTCTCCATACGTATTTTCTAGTATACCATAACGTTCGGATCGCAAAAAGAAAGCCTCGCCCAAATGGGCAAGGGGCTAGGGACAAATCGTTTATTTTTTTGTCAATTGAACCGCCCGTTTCATGTCTTTCAAAATATTCATCCGGCCATACATGAGCACGCCGCCGCGGTACACCTTAGCCCCCGCATACGCCAGCAGGACGATCGTAGCGACAAGAAGCACGAGACTAAGCGCCACTTCCCACGCAGGCACCGGAACAAGGCCGATGCGCAAGAACATGAGCATTGGGGTGAAAAACGGCACGAACGAAGCGGCTGCGATAAACGAAGAGTCCGGAATGTTCAGACCGAAGATGGCAATCATAAATGCAGCGACAACCAGCATCATGACCGGCGTAATGGCTGGCTGCACATCTTCCACCCGGCTGACGAGCGAGCCGAGCACGGCGAACAGCACTGCATACAAAAGGTAACCAAGCAAGAAAAAGATAATGGCGTACACAAACATCGACGCCGGCAAATGGTTCAGTCCGAGAAAACGCCATACTTCCTGTCCGCTTGTTCGCAAAGCGGTGAAAGCGACGGCGAAAAAGACGGCAAATTGCGTCAAGCTGACAAGAGCGACGCCGATGATTTTGCCAAACAGCTGCTGAACCGGGGGAACGCTGGACACTAAAATTTCCATCACCCGCGACGATTTTTCCGTCGCCACTTCGGTGGCGATCATGCCGCCGTACATAAGGACAAACATATACATGGCAAACAGCAAAATGTACACGAGCGTGCGCGCTTCGTTCAGCTCCTTTTCCGTTTTTGCCTGTTTCTCAAGCGCCACTTTTGCAAACGGCGCCGGCTCATACAATTTTGAAAGTTGCTTGTCTGTCAAGCCGAGCTTGGCGGCGGAAAGCGCCATCTTCAGTTGGTTGAGCGCCCGTTCGAGCTCGTCCGGCACGCGGCTGTCCGCTATAGTGTTTGCATAGTAGACTGCCTTAGGCAACCCGTCCGCATCGGCTGACAGCACCAACAGCCCGTCCCATTTCCCCTCTTTAACAGCCTGTTTCGCTTCGTTTTCCATATCGGTAATTTTCGTTGGCGAGACATCCGACCCGTCCAGTTGCTTCGCAAGCGATTCGTAAAACAAACCGGCGCGGTCGATCACAGCGACTTTCGTTTGTTTGTCATTGACGAAAAACTCGATCATGCGGTGGATGTTGGCCAACCCGATCAAAAGCAGGCAGGTGATCACCGTTGTAATGATGAACGCCTTCGCTTTGAGCTTGGTCACATACGTATGTCCCAATACGAAGAAAAATTTATTCATACGCCGCACCTACTTTTTCAATAAAAATATCATTCAAAGACGGTTCCTCAAGTGCAAACAGACGGACAGTCATCTTTCCTGCTATATGGCTGAAAATCGCCTGGGCAGTTTCCTCATTGGCGATTTGCAACCGCACCCCTTCCGCCGTCCGCTTCCATTGCAAAACACCGGGAAAACGCGCCAGCTCTTCAAACGGCCCATTCCCTTGGATGACAAGCGTTTGTTTGCCGAACGACCGTTTCAACTCGCGCAGCGCCCCGGCCACTACCGCCCGTCCGCGGCGCAAAATGCAGACATGTTCGCACAGCTCTTCGACATGTTCCATACGATGGCTTGAAAAGACAATGGTCGTGCCGTTCCGTTTTAAATCGAGCACCGCTTCTTTCAACAGTTCAACGTTCACCGGATCAAGACCGCTGAACGGCTCATCCAAGATTAATAGCTTCGGCCGATGCAGCACGGCGGCGATAAATTGAATTTTTTGCTGGTTGCCTTTCGACAGCTCCTCCACCCGCTTGTTGGCGTAATCGCGGATATGGAAGCGCTCGAGCCAGCGGTCGATTTCCGGAATGATGTCCGCCTTTTTCATCCCGCGCAACCGCCCTAAATACAGAAGCTGCTCTTTCACTTTCAACTTCGGGTATAACCCGCGCTCTTCCGGCAAATAGCCGATCAGATGGCTTTTCGAGTAATCAACCGGTTCGCCTTGCCAACGGATCACCCCTTCCGTTGGGAACAGAAGGCCTAAAATCATGCGAAAGGTCGTCGTTTTTCCCGCCCCGTTCGCTCCAAGCAGTCCGAACATCTCCCCTTCCGGAACCGTCAACGTCAAATGGTCGACGGCCGTCGTCGAACCAAACCGTTTCGTTACATCAATGATCTCTAAACTCATCCACATTCCCCCAACAAAAAGTAAATTTTCCACCCACATTATTAAAACGTACAGTCTTAAAAAAAGTTTCAGCCATAAGCAGGAATTTTCCGGCCGAACCGCTAATGAAAGAGAAATGAATGGAGATTCAGCGAAAGGAGGGGGCTGCATGCCGATATATACGTTGACCGCGTTTGAGCGCGATGGAGAAAAATTGCTCGATGAGACGTTTGAAGCAGCCAATGATGAAGAAGCGAAAAAGATCGGTGAACAAAAGCTGCGCGAGCGCGGCTGTTGGGACAAAACACACCGTTGCGTCAACGCGAGCGGCAAGCTCATTCTGTTTCACCGTTGACGCAAAAAAAGAGTTGTTTGGCGATACCGCTCCTAGCTTTTGTGAGGCGGAAACACGAAAAGGTGTCCCGCTCCTTCTGGGACACCTTTTTTCGTTTAGCCGAAAATCGCCTCCATCATTTTCAGTTTTTCCTCTGTATACTCGACAAAATGCTCGTTGTACACTTTCGGCTCCTTCGGGTTCGCCTGGCGAGTGATTTTCCGCGTTTGCGGGTCGACGAATTTGCTTGACGCCCCGCAGCCAAGGCCGATGATCGACTGCTGCTCTTCCATAATCATGATGTTGTAGATGCTCTCATTCCCCGGCAGCGCGTAGCCGACGTTTTCAAGGTTGCCAAGAATATTTTTCTGCCGGTACAAGTAATACGGCACATAGCCGTGTTGTTTCGTCCATTCTTGGGCCGCTTTCATCATCGCCTGCACTTCCTCGCGGCTGGCAACTTTGTACTTTTGCTTGTTTTTTGTCATTTCCGACGCCCGCTTGAACGACAGCGTATGGACGGTGAGCGATTCCGGCATGAGCCGCTCCGTCTCGGCGAGCGTATGCGTAAATTCCGCCAGCCCTTCGCCGGGCAGGCCGATGATCAAATCCATATTAATGTTGTTCATACCCATTTGCCTTGCTAAATGAAACTTGTTGATCGTCTCTTCGACCGTATGATGGCGGCCGATCGCTTTCAACGTCTCTTGAATGTATGACTGCGGGTTAATGCTGATCCGGTCAATCCGCCATTTTTTCAACACGTCGAGCTTCTCCGGCGTAATCGTATCCGGCCGCCCGGCTTCGACCGTTATTTCGCGGACGCGATCCACATCCGGAAAAACATCGTACATATGAGCGTACAGCCGGTCCATCTCGTCGGCCGTAATGCTCGTCGGCGTCCCGCCGCCGTAGTAAATTGTCGTAATGCGGATGCCGCGCTCGCGCAAAAAACGGCCGACAGCTTCCATTTCATAATGAAGCCCGGCTAAAAAGGCGTCGACCGACCCTTGACGGCCATTAATGGCGTACGCCGGAAACGTGCAATAGGCGCATTTCGTCGGGCAAAACGGAATGCCGATATAAATGCTCACTTCGTGGGCCAAATCGTATAAATCCGGAACGACGGCCAGCTGGCGGTCGACGATCTCTTGCATTAATTCAATTTTTTCTTTTGTTATTAAATAGTCCTCTGCCAGTTTCCGGTGCGCCTCTTCCTTCGAAAGCCCTGAACGCAACAGCTGATGAAGCAGCTTCACCGGGCGGACGCCGGTCAACACGCCCCACGGTTGAACGAGGCCGGTAAAGCGCTCAAGCAGCGTCAAATAGACGTGCAAGACGGCGTTTTTCAGCTGTTTTTCGTACGTTTTCCCGTCAGCGTCCGCCAGCGCGCTGCGTTCATGACTTGCTTCTTCGACGCGCCCGGCCGTCTTGTCGAGCAGCGTTCCGGAAACAGCGATGCGCCCGTTTTCGTTGACAGAAAACGCAACGGCCATATCGGCCTCGGGAAGCGGCGCCAACGACAGCACCGGCTCTTCGAAAAACAGCTCGGTGATCACTTCGAGCGGGCGCTGAAGCCGTTCCGGATGCGGCAGTCCTTGAATTTCGATCCGCACGTTCATCACCTTTTCTGTCAAACTTCTTTCAGTGTACCGAACTGCCGTTTCCTCCGTCAAGCGGAAGAATGCACCTTTGCCGCCGACTTTATGGAAATGACTCCCGCCCGGCCGACTAAATAAAAAAGCCGGAGCATCCGCTCCCGGCCTTGCTGCCTATTGTTTCCCTTTTCGTGAAAACGGCAAGCGCCCATTGCCTGCTCACCGTTCGCCCTCTCTCAGACGGCTTACTGTTTTGTTTTGAGTTTTTGCAAAAACTCGATCCGTTGCTGTTTGCGGAAATGTTCTTTCACCATGTAGGCGACGCCGAGCTGTTCGTTCGAACGCGTCACCCAGTCGGCCGCCCGCTTCACCTCAAGCGGCGCGTTGCCCATGGCGACGCCAAGCCCAGCCGCTTCAATCGCCGGCAAGTCGTCAAGGCCATCGCCGATCACAACCGTTTCTTTCAACGATACACCGATATGTTGAACAAGCCGGCGCAATCCCGCAAGTTTGGACACCCCTTGCGGGACAATTTCCATTTTTCCGTTTGGCTGCATAATCATATCAATGGACGGAATCGATTTTGTCAATAAAGCGGCCGCTTCATCCCGCTCTTCGTCTTCGGCAAAATATACATCAATTTTCGGCACAGCGATCGGTTCGTCGATTAGCACATCGCCGAGTGAGTCGACAAACTGGGTCGGGTAGAAAAACGGATCGCTTGAGGAGAGCACCGTCTGTACAACAAGATTTTTTTTCACTTTTTTCCGGTTGCCGAGCGAATACCGCTCATGCATGAGGCGAATGTTGCAGTTGAAGTTCTCCAAAATTTGCACGATATTAAACGTCCGCTCCTCAGGAATCACGGCGTCAAACAGCCGATCATCAAGCGTTCTAGCGATCATCGCCCCTTGGAACGCAATGAGCATCCCGTCAAGCCGCAGCGCCTTTGCCACTTTGCGGGCGGAAAGCAAATTGCGGCTCGTGATTAACGTGACATAAACCCCTTTTTTCTTCACATAGTCGACCGCCTCTTTCGTTTCCCGCGACAGGCGGCCGTTGTTTTTTAAAATCGTTCCGTCAATATTGAGCGCCAACAGTTTATACACGGCTGTCTCCCCCTTTTGTCCGTCTCAACCTCTCTTGGCGCCGCCAGCATGCAGGCAGCTGCTTTGCATTTCTTATCATTATTCATGACTATGACGAAACGGACAAAAAAAGAACACCCGACCGGGTGTTTTTCCTATCTTCCTTCCATCAAGGAACGGTGCAGCTCCTCAAGCGGCTTCATGGCGATTTGCTGGACCTCGGCGATGGTCACGCTCATTTGCTGTTCGAGCGCCATCAGGCGGGCGAGTTTCTCGTTTTGCTGGGCGAGCGCCATCGCCTTTTGCGCCTGTTCGATTTCATCAGGCAAAATGGCCGCCCCGCGCATCTGTTTTTCATGGAGCCGAAGCTGGATGTCGCGGACATTAGCGAACATTCGATAGGCGGTTTCATCTCGGCGGACATCTTCGTATGCCCGTTTCAGCTGCTGAAACGGCTCGCTCGCCCGAATCGCCTGCTCAAGCTGTCTAGCGAGCGCATGAAGGGGTTCAGACATAAAAAGAGCCTCCTATACGAATATCGTTCACGTTCTAACGTATGCGCTGTCCAGCGGAGATATTACAGGATTTTGTCGTCTGAAAGAATTTTGCGCTCGCCAACGGTGTTGGCGTGATTCGCATGGAGGACTTATCGGAAATTCGGAATCAACGAAAGTCTAAAACATCTGATCCCGGTCGCAATCTTCACAATTGGTCGTTCTATCAGTTGCAACAAATGATCCGTTATAAAGCAGAGATGGTGGGAATCCGTTTTGAATTGGTGAACCCGAAGTATACGAGCCAAACATGCAAATGTGGTCACCGAGAGGAGACAAATCGACACGGAATCCGATTCGCATGCAATCAATGTGGATACACCATCCATGCTGACCTAAACGGAGCCATCAACATTGCCAAAGCGATTTCAGGTTTGAGTGCTTAACCTAGCGCACTGGTCACAGGTGCGCCGCCCATCGGGGTACAAGGCTAACCCGGTGGGACGGGGTGATGACACACCCCTAAACTTGGGCGTTGTCCGAACCAGAAATGGATGAGGGCGCGAACGACCCAAGAATCCCACGGCTTGAGCTGTGTGGAGTGTCAAAGCCATAAGCCAATGACGCCTTGAACAGCGCCGATCAGCCCGCCAAGCAAAGCGCCCAAATACGTAATCATCCTCAACTCGCGGCGGGCAATCGATAAAATGATCGCTTCCAACCGCCGCAACGAAAACGACTCCACTTGGTCGCGGACAATATCCGCCAACCCAAGTTGCGCAACAATCGCCTCGATTTTATCGCTTAACAGGCAGCTGACCGTTGCCGCCGCCTGAGGGATGAGGCGGTCAAACAATGATTGCTCGTACGGAGCGATCAGCTCATCAAGCGGGCGATGCAGCCAGCCGCCGCTTTGCACCAAGCGGCGGACAGCCGACCGCACCGCCTCATCGATGCGCTGGCGGCCGATCATCTCTTCCACGGTTGCGAGCGGATAGTCGAGCCATTTGTTCCACTCCGTCCAAAGGAGGCGGGAAAGCGCCTCCCTCGTGCCGGCATGGCGCAAAAATTTGCCGAGCTCCGCCTGCACCTTATCGACGAGATTGACATTGCCAAGCAGCATTTGCAGCATATTTCCAACCATCCCGCGCTCTTGGAAAAAACGCTCGATCATGCTGGAAAGCTGCCGTTTTCCTTCCTCTGTGCGAAAATAGTCAAGCGCTCGGTCAGCCAAATAGCCGGCCAAGCTCTCGATGCGCACTTCCATCGTCTGCTTCAGCCCCGCCGGCAATACATCGCGGATCGGCCGCAGGCGCCACGTTTCGCTCCACCGTTCGTACGCCCGCTCAGCTTGCTCAGCCGCAAACGCTTCAAGCCGCTCGGCGGGAGAGCGAATACCGAGGCGTTCAAGCAGCTCAGCCGACGTTTCTTTGCGCGCCAGCCACCGCCGAAGCCGCTCCCGCCCCCACTCGGCCATCCCGGCCGTAAAGGCCGGATCCGTGAGCTTGCGCCGCAATCCTTCCGGCGTCACCAAATGCTCAACGACCGTTTTCCCGAGCTGTTCGGCAAGCTCCCGCCGCCGCTTTGGAATCAATCCGGGAGTAAACGGCAGCCGTTTTCCAAACACGTACATCGGCTCATATGGGCGAAACAGCATCACGATGGCGATAAAGTTCGTCACCCCGCCGATCAGCGCCCCGATCGCCACCATAAACAGCAAATAAACGAACGTCTCCATCCTCTTTCTCCTTCCGTCTCCGCCGCTGTCACCAAACGGCAGCTGTCATCATACGATGGCGATATAAACGTTTGCCTAATTGTTCATTATAGAGCTTGCCTGACGAATGCGCAAATGAGGGACTGCGATGAGCAAACAACGAACGATGGCCGTGCTGACGGAAATCCATGAAACAAGTGAACAACCCTCCTTTGGCTCCATCCATCATTTTTGTGAGGAATTGGCGGCATATGCCAAAAAGCGTGATCTCTTTTTTTACGTGTCCTCGCCGACGCTTTACTTAGAGGGAGTCGGCTATCAGCGAACCGAAAGCGGATGGGTCAAACGCGGCGTGCCTTCGGCCGATGTCGTTTACAATCGCCTTCACTCGCGCAAGTTCGAACGCTCCCCTTTGTTTGCCGAACTGCTCGCCCAGCTGGCCAAAGAAAACGGGTCGATGTTCAATCATCGCTTTTTGCATAAATGGGAAGTGCACTGCCATTTTGAACGTCACGAGTACTTGCACCCGTACTTGCCGAAAACGGCTCTCTGGAGCGGCAAAGATGCGCTCGAGGCATTCCTTGGCGCTTTCCCATCCGTCTTTCTCAAGCCGATCCATGGCAGCCAAGGGCGTGGGATTTTCTGCCTTGAGCGTTCGGACGGCGGCATTTGTCTTCGCCATTCCACTTCCGCTTCAACGGCTGTATACCGTTCGTTTGATGCTTTAGCGTCCGCTTTGCAGCAGCACATCCGAACGCCGATGATCATCCAACAAGGGCTTGAGCTTCGCACCCTCGACGGCCGCCCGGTCGATTTTCGATTGCTTTGCCATCGCGTCCGCCACAATGATTGGCGCGTCACTTCCGCCGTCGCCCGCATCGCGCCGCCCGGCCAATTCGTGGCCAACCTTGCCCGCGGCGGGGAGCTCATGGCGGTCAATGACGTCTTGCGGAAGTGGTACACGAGAGTTGACGCGTTTCAACATAAACAGCTTCTGAAAGACATCGCGCTCGAAGCTGCCTCCGTGCTCGCCTTAGAGGCGGAAGGGCTGTACGGAGAGTTTGGCATCGATCTTGCCATTGATATCCATGGTCAGCCGTGGATCATCGAAGTGAATACGAAACCATCGAAACAGACGGATGCCGCCGCCCCCTATCAAACGATCCGCCCGTCGACAAAAGCGATTATCGACTATAGTTTAACATTGATGGAAGAAAAGGAGTGAACCGTTTTGCTTTCACTCGGTTTTGTCACTCTTGACGAACTGCAAGACAGCGGATATTGCACCGAGGTGGCGAAACGCGCTGGACGCTACGGCATTTCCGTCTGCCGCTTTTCGCCGCTATCGATCGACCCGCAGACGGAAAACGTCCGCGGCTTTCTCTTTCAAGCGGAAACGAACGAATGGACAGACGCCATCTTTGCCATTCCGCCATTTTTATATGACCGTTGCTTTTACGGCAATGATGAGCGGTCCAAAAAAGCAAAGCCGATTATGAACTGGCTGAAGCAGCGGCCTGATGTCACCTTTTTAGGCTATGGCCTGCCGGGCAAATGGGACGTATATGAAGCGCTCTCCTCCCATCCGCTCTTGTCCGCGTACGTTCCCCCGACCGTCCGCCTTGAGCGCGCCGATGATGTGCTTGCGCTTCTCCGCCACGAACAAGCTGTCATCGCCAAGCCGGTGCATGGCTCCGGCGGACGCGGCATTTGCATCTTTCAAAAGAAAGGGAAGGCGCTGTCCGTCCAAGACAGTCTCGGTCAAGAACAGGCGGTCATTGCCCGCCGAAGCGAGCTGGAACAGCTCCTCTCTTCCTTGAACCGCCGCGGCGGGTACATCCTGCAGCCATTGCTTCAGCTATCGACCCCGGAGGGTGAACCGTTTGACCTCCGCATTCTTTTGCAAAAGGATGAAAACGGACGCTGGGTGGAGCGGGTGCGGGCCGTGCGTGTCGGCCGACCGGGGGCGTGGGTGGCCAACGTCCGCTCCGGTGCGGACATTCGCCCGTTTTCCGATTGGCTCGACTGTCTATCTTCTTCCCAACGTCTCTTCGTGCTCGATGGCATGGAGACGATCATCGAGACGTTGCCTCCTTACTTGGATCATACGTTCGGCCCTTTGTTTGAAATTGGCTTAGATCTTGGGGCAACCGACAACGGGGCGGTTTGGATTTTGGACGTCAATTCCAAACCGGGGAGAAAAGTGGCGCATCTTCTGCCCCCGGAGCAACAAAACGAGCTGTACGAAGCGCCGCTTCGATATTGCCTGTTTTTATCCAGAGGGGGAAAAGCCAATGACCTATACGTTGATCATTGACGAACAGCAAACGAATACGGTGATCCTTCCCGCTTCGCTCCAAGCAGCAGGGCAAACGGCGGCTGCGTTCGGCAGCCTTGTCGCCCCATGCCGAGTCATTTCTTCTCCCCGTCTCACCGACCGCGTGATTGTGGCACATGACGTCGCTCGATGCTTGTCGATCCCGTTTGCCGCTGACGTTCATGTCTTTTTGACCGATGAGACCGTTCACTTCGGGCCGCTTGTCGGCATTTTGACCGCCGGATTCACAAAGTCGCCCCACCGCCCGGTCGGCAGCCGGAGCTTCTTTTTCGCCAAGCTGCTGGCGCAAGAAAAGCGAGTCGGTGGATTTGCCTTTTTGTTTGGCGCTCCCCATATTGACTGGGAAAACGGCATGGCGAACGGCTATTTTTACACGGAGCGCGGCTGGGAACGCCATACGGTGCCGCTGCCGAATGTCGTTTACAACCGGCTGCCAAACCGGCGCATCGAAAAGGAGGAAACGTTTCAAACGATTACGAAGACGCTGCAAACCACCTACGGCATCCCGATCTTTAACGGGTGTTTTTTCAACAAATGGGACATTTACCGCCGGCTCGCCGCCCATCCGGAGGCGCAGCCGTATTTGCCGGCGACGTCCGCCCATGTGACGCGGCAAACGATTGAACAGTTTCTCGCCCGCTATCATGAAGCGTACATCAAACCGGCCGATGGCAGCCTCGGCCGCGGCATTTATCACCTGGCGAAAAAAAACAGTGGCTATGAATGCCGCTTTCGCGATGAACACGGAGAATTGAAAACGATGCCGTTTCCGACTGCCATGGCGGTGTGGCATCATTTGCTCGCCCATGCGCCGCTCCATCGCTATGTCATCCAGCAAGCCGTTCCGCTTCTCGCGGTCAATAGCCGGCCGGTCGATTTTCGCGTCCACGCTAATAAAAACGAACACGGCGTATGGCAAGTAAGCGCCATCGCCGCCAAAATCGCTGGAAAACAAAGCATCACGACCCATGTGAACAGCGGAGGCATCGTCAAAACGCTGGAGGAAATTTTCCCAGATGCCGCCGAGCGCGAAATCGTGCTCGCCCGCCTTTCCGACGCCGCCCTTACGCTCAGCCGCTGCCTTGATGAAGCATCAGAAACGTTGATCGGCGAAATCGGGTTTGACCTTGGCGTTGACCAACAAGGAAGAATTTGGATGTTTGAAGCCAATTCCAAACCCGGACGGTCGATTTTTAAGCATCCAAAATTAAAGGAAGCAGACGAACGAACAGCGCGGCTGCCTCTCGCTTACGCCGTCCACCTCAGCAAAACGGCCATCACCGAACCCGAGGCGCTTTGGCCATGGTGACGATCGGCTACCGTCCTGACACCGGCGAGTGGGTGTGCAACAGTCCGGGTGGCCCTTATCGGTTCGGCAGCGGCCGGGTTGCTCCCGCCGCTACCCTTCCCGATCTCGTCTTTCCCGTCCGCGAGCAAGATGGACGGGTGGGACCGCTCGTCGGCGTGCTGGTCAGCGCCTCGTCCCTTTCCGCTTTGCTGGCTGGGAAAAAGCCGTGGCTTGAAACCGTCATCCGCTCCATCCACGCCGCCGGCGGCATCTCCGTCGTCAGTGCGGCCGCCGGCATCGGAGAGAAAGCGGTCTCCGGATATCTATTCGTTCCGACGCTTCATCGTTTCATCGAAGCGGCCGCTCCACTGCCCGATGTCGTCTACAATCGAGTAAAAAGCCGCGAAGAAGAAGAAAGCGAGCCGTTTCAAACGGCGGCTGCCCAGTTGAGCGCCCATGGCGTTCCACTTGTCAACCGCACTTTTTTCCGCAAATCGGACGTTTACGACGCGCTGCGGTCCGACCACCGGCTCTGGCCGCATCTATTGCCGACGGCGTCTGTCCAAACAGCGACCGATCTTCGCGCTTGGCTCCGCCAATACAGCTGCATTTACTTGAAGCGGGATGACGGCGCCAGAGGAATGGGGCTGTTTCGCCTCACCTCCTTGTCGGAGGCGAAAGCCATTTGCGAATATCCGGGCGGCCAAAAACGATTCTGCTCGCTCGATGCGCTCGCATCACTCATTCAGTCCGGCCGCTACATCGCCCAAGCGGCGGCTGAAACTGACGAGTGGAACGGCCGCCGCTACGATTTGCGCGTGCTCGCCCATTGGCACAACGGCCGCCATACGATCACCGGCATCGGCGTTCGTTCGGCGGGCGTCGAGTCGGTGACGACCCATGTGTTTCATGGCGGGGCCGTCCTGCCGTACAAAGAAGTCAAGGAGCGCATCGATGAAGCGGCGCTCGAGCGGCTTATTGCCTTGAGCGGCGCACGCCTTGGCGAACGGTTTGGCTTTGTCGGTGAGTTTTCCGCCGACATCGGCGTCGGCCGCCAGCGGCAGCTTTACATTTATGAAATCAACGCCAAGCCGATGGTGTTTGATGAACCGGAGATCGAAGCGCGGCGGCTCGAGCGGCTCAATCAGCTGTTTGCCGAACTCGCTCATCGTACGCCATAGCTAGAAACTGGCCGCTATAGCGAAGCGCCTGGCGGAACACAGCATCGGCCGCTTGTTTGGCGGCTCCATTTAGGCTTTGGCAGACGTTCTGGCATAACATCGCTTTTTCCCATTCAGCCGCCGCCATGGCTTGCAAGAGCTCAAAACGAGGTGTGCCTGCTTTGCTTTGCTCTCTTTCCGCTCGACCGTCGGCGTTAGCCCCAGCAACTAAATAATGCACGTATTGCCAAAATTTACGCTGCCGCTCGGCTTCAGTCAAGTAGGCCTCCCATGTTTCATCCGTTTCCATCTCAGCGAGCTGACGGGCTTTGTCTTCCGCCGCGGCGGTCGTTTCGAGCAATTTTTTGATAAGTATGATCATCTCTTTCCACCCCTTCTTCCCGCTTGTCCTCTTTCATCCATATGAATGGAATGGATAGCGTATGCCTCTTTTGGACAAACTTTAGGAAAAACGATGAGAGGAAGGAGCGAGATGATGGAACGAAATGAAGCCGAGCGCCGGGATTCATTGTACGAAGGGCGCGATGAATACTATATGGACATCGACCGCATGATCAACGAAGGGATGGCCGGCGGTGCCGTGTACGGCCGCGGCGATGACGTCAACATTGAGGAAGCGCGCGATCTTGTCAAAGAAGAGCCGCCGTACGAAGCCGGCCAGTAAACGGAGCCGATTTTCCCGCCTCGGGAAAGTCGGCCTTTTTTCTATGGAGCCCCTCCGCCGATGCGTTAGGCAGAGATCGTTCGAAATAACCGCTGTTGACCAAGCCGCCCGTTCATCCTGCGGTTGGGCCGCTTTCATCCTTTGGCTTTCTTTCCATTCGCGGGGATTTGGTATAATGAAAACAACGCCAATTCCTCTTCGGCGTGACATCATCCTCGACGGAAAAGGGGGCCGCGATGTTAAAAGAGCTTGAGTCGCTTTATGAAGGGGACATCGTCATCAACGGCCAGCCGGAACACCCCGAAGATTACGAATGGTTTTACACCGCCGACGGGGACGAAATCGGCATCGCCAAGCATCGATTGACAGAGCCCGAGAGACAATTGTTGGCGCTTTTTTTCACCCCGGCCGATCGCCGGCGCGAACCGGAAAATGAAGAGGAGCGGGCCTGGAAACGATGGATGGCAACCGGCAACCCAGCCATGCCCCCGCAGCTCGCCGCTCCGTATTGCCGGTTCATTCATTTTACGGCCAGCCGGCCGATCGCCAGCAAAGAGGAGTTTGCTGGCGCTGTTTGCGGCTTGTTTTCTTCTCCAGTCACCATCGTCTGGGAACAAGATCGGCGCGGGCTGATCATCGAAGCAAGGCAAAAACGGACGGCGGAACCACCCTTGTTGACCGACATGGCCGAAGCGCTCGCTGCCGACTTTTATACGACGATCCATTGGTTGATCGGTCCGATCCGCCCCGTCGATGAACAGCTATATGAGTCGTTTCTTCTTGAAAAAGAATGTTTTTCCGCCGCCCGACTCTTTTGGCCGAAACGAACGGTGTACGAATGGGAAGACGTCATTCCGCTTCCGCTCTTTGAAGAGGGAGCAGTCAGTGAGAAAGCCCGCCGGATCCTCTCGTTTCTTGACGAATTCGACGAGGAGGAAGTGCGGGCGATGGAGACGTTTTTGCAATGCAACTTAAACGTCTCGATGGCAGCGAAAAAGCTGTATATGCACCGCAACAGTTTACAATATCGGATCGATAAATGGACGGAACAAACTGGTGTTGACATCAAACGGTTCAAAGGGGCGGCAGCCGTCTATTTGGCCATCTTGCACCGGCGCCGTTCGTAATCCCCCGCCTTTTTTGTCATGTCGCCGAAAATCGGCGGCATTTTTTGTGCACCTCGTCCATTTACGAATGTTCCTATTTTTCTATACACTGGTCATAGGAAAACGATTTCAACGATAAGGGGGATTCACGATGGCAGAACTGCTTCTTGACCATATTTACAAAATTTACGACAACAATGTGACCGCCGTCAAAGACTTCAATTTACATATTCAAGACAAAGAGTTTATCGTCTTCGTCGGCCCGTCCGGCTGCGGCAAATCCACAACGTTGCGGATGATCGCCGGCCTTGAGGAAATTTCCAAAGGCGATCTTTACATCGACGGCAAACGAATGAACGATGTGCCGCCGAAAGACCGCGACATCGCCATGGTGTTCCAAAACTACGCCCTGTATCCACATATGAGCGTCTATGATAACATGGCGTTCGGTTTAAAACTGCGCAAATTCCCGAAAGCGGAAATTGAAAAACGCGTGCGTGAGGCGGCGCGCATTCTCGGGCTGGAACAATATTTGGACCGCAAACCGAAAGCGCTCTCCGGCGGTCAGCGGCAACGCGTCGCGTTGGGACGGGCCATCGTCCGCGATGCGAAAGTGTTTTTAATGGACGAACCGCTCTCGAACTTGGATGCGAAACTGCGGGTGCAAATGCGCTCAGAGATCGCAAAGCTCCATCAGCGCTTGGAAACAACGACGATTTACGTCACCCATGACCAAACGGAAGCCATGACAATGGCCACCCGCCTTGTCGTCATGAAAGACGGCGTCATCCAGCAAGTCGGAACGCCGCGCGAGGTATACGAAAAACCGGAAAACATTTTTGTCGGCGGCTTTATCGGTTCACCGGCCATGAACTTCCTCCGCGGAACGCTGCAAGACGGCAAGTTTGTCGTCGGTCAAACGTCGTTTGGCGTTCCGGAAGGAAAAATGAAAGTATTGCGTGAGCAAGGGTATGTCGGCAAGGAAGTGATTTTAGGCATTCGTCCGGAAGACATCCACGATGAGCCGCTCTTCCTTGAAGCGTCGCCGGCGACGAAAATTACCGCTCTCGTCGAAGTCGCCGAACTGCTTGGCGCCGAATCGATGATCTATTTTAGCATCGACGGCCAAGAATTGGTCGCTCGCATCGACGCCCGCACGGAGATCAAGCCGGGCCACCGGATTGACCTGGCGCTTGATATGAACAAAGCGCATTTCTTTGACATTGAAACGGAACGGCGCATCCGGGCGGCGGATGAAAAGTAACCCCCATTGTTGTTATAGATTCATTCGAAGGCGTTCCGAAAAAAACGGGACGCCTTTCCTTTCCGCTCCATCAACAGCCTTATTCCTTGATAAAACGCACTTCCTCCTCATGGCAAGTCGGACAGTAAAACAAATGAACACATTCATGATTCGTATACGTGCGCAAATAGCCGTCGACAAGTTTCATGACGTCCGCATCCATATACGGGCTGTAGTCATCGAAATAATCCGTAACTTTCCCTTTATCTTCCATTTGTTGCCGGCAGTAGCTGCAATACACCATCACCCGGCGCAACCCGTTGCACAGCGGGCATACATTCATGCTGCTTCCTCCTCTAAGATGTTCCTTATCTTTACATATTCCCTAATGGTGACGGCGGTAAAACGTTAAAAATTCCCATATTCTCACCATGAATAACAGGCAAAAAACGTCCCAAACTATGAGTACCGCCAGCGAAATCACCCATCCGTTGCAACGGGAACGCTGGCAAAGCCAAAAGCGGGTGGGCCTGTGGGTTCAGCCAAGCTTGGCGGCACGCCTTGCAGTGTGCAGTGCTGGTGCAAATCCAGCCAATCCAACCACACAAAAATTTTTAATGAGGAGATGATCAACGATGGCACGCAACAATAACAACAACCAACTGTTAGTCGCTGGTGCCCAACAAGCCATTGACCAAATGAAGTACGAAATCGCCCAAGAATTTGGTGTGAACCTCGGCGCTGACACGACTTCTCGCGCGAACGGTTCGGTCGGCGGCGAAATTACGAAACGCTTGGTTGCCATGGCTCAACAACAACTTGGCGGCCAATTCGGCAACATTCAATAACCGCCTTACGAACAACTTCACATAGATGGCAAACGCCCCGGGCAGTCAGCCCGGGGCGCTTTCGTATGGAAGCTGGGGGACGAAATCAGGCGCCCCCCGCCTGCTCGGCGAGCGGTTGGCCCAACGAGACGAGCACTTTGCGAATGCGCCGGTTGTCGACTTGGCGGATCGTGAACGTCAACGGTCCGTACTGCAGCGTTTCGCCGACTGCCGGAATGCGCTCAAACATCTCAAAAATCCAGCCGCCCAGCGTATGCGATTCGCTCTCCGGCACGTCGATGTTCATGACTTCGCAAAATTCATCAAGCGGCAGCTCGGCGCTGAATTCAAAGCTATTCTCGTCGATTTGGTGCACCGTTTTCACCGCTTCATCATGTTCATCCCATATTTCGCCGACAATTTGCTCGAGAATATCTTCCAGCGTAATCAAACCGGCGGTGCCGCCGAACTCGTCGACGACGATCGCCATATGCACTTTGCTTTTTTGCAGCTCCGGCAAAAGATCAGACACTTTCATCGACTCGACGACAAACAACGGCTGGCGCAACAAATCGCGGATGCGCACCTCCCGCTTTTGCACAAGCTCGCTGAAAAAGTCGCTTTCCGATAAAATGCCGATCACATTGTCAATATCCCCTTCATAGACCGGGATGCGGGAATATTTCTCTTCCAAAAACACGTCGCGAATCTCTTCAATCGGCTGGTTCACTTCCACCGCCACCATATCAGCGCGCGGCGTGAAAATTTCTCCGACCAAAATTTCATCAAAATCGAGCGAACGTTGGATCAATTCTTTTTCTTTGTTGTCAATGACCCCTTCTTCTTCACTCAGCTCAACCATCACTTTAATATCTTCCTCTGTAACAGCCGGCACGGCCACCCCATTGGCGAACCGCCTGGCGATTCGATCTTTTATGGCTTGGAGCGACGCCGTAACCGGCGTCATCAACTTCATCAGCCCATAGGCAAGGCCGGCATATCGGATGGCAAGCTGCTCCGCATGCTCTTTCGCCATCGATTTTGGCAAAATTTCACCGAAGACGACCAACAAAACCGTCATCACGGCAATCGCAACCCACAGACCGGTCTCTCCAAGCAGCGAAGCGGCGATATCCATAAACAGCGCAACCGCCACGACAACCGTGAGGCGGTTAGCCACGGCGAACGCCAACAGCACGCGGTCAAGCTGACTGATCACCGCTTGGAGGCGCTTATTGTGCGGATGCTCTTCCGCATAATGCCGCAACCGAGCCTTGCTTGCCGAGGAAAACGCCGCTTCCGCTGAAGCGAACAGCGCATTCGCGAGCAGGGCGAGGAAAAACCACCCGAACAACCTTAACGGCCACTCTTCCAACGAATCTTCACACTCCTATGGATGGTGACGATGTTATTCATATCCATTTTTCCGCCGAAACATGCTTATGGAAACAACGTTGGCTGCACGGAGCGCTCGGCCGGCGGAAGCCGGCGTTGCCCTCCTTACTTTAAATATAACAAATTTTTCGCCAACTGACTACAGCTGGCGGTTTTTCTTCCACCATAAATCCAGTTTCTTGAATGAAAACATGGCTGTCTTAAAAGACCGTGTTCTCCTAAGCAGGGAGCAATAGATCGTTTTGATCGTGTTGAATTTATACAGCAAATAACAAATAAGAAAAGGTGTCCCGATCCTTTTGGGACACCTTCACATCATGACTCAAACCAACAAGAACCAATGAAATACACAAGAACAAGCAATGAGGCAATGTTGAACGTCACCGACCACTCGTCCATTCCTTCTCCCTCCCTTTCCATCCCCGCTTTCATCATACCATATAGATCGCGAAAAAAAGGGGAGAGGAAGGACATGGATTTGACAGTTTGATGACATTGCCATATTAAGACGAAAGCGGCCGCCAATGCATGGCGTCGCGCTTTAGCCTAAATAGCGATAATAAATGGCTTTGGCTTCCTGCACATCTTTCGTGCCGTGCACAAGCGCACGGCCGTCGCGAAAGACAACCAATCGCTTGTCGCCGAGCGAAACGGAGACAAGATACGGGTTCGCTTCCGCTTGAAGCCCTTGGCGGCGAAACAGCTCCGCCAATTCATTCAAGTCGTACTGGCGCCGGGCAGACGGACGGATTTGCACGGAATCGCGCCCGCACAACACAGCGGTCTTCGTCCGCTGTTCATAAGAAAGAAAGGGGTAAGATGGATGACGTCCGCACGTCGGGCAGCCGTCCTTTTTCACCCCGTCAATGCGAACGGCGGCGTATTCGTTCGTCCAAAGGTCAAACGAAACGAGCTTGCCGCGGAGCGCCGACCAGTCCTCGACTAAAATTTTTAACGCCTCAGCCATCTGATAGCTGACAACCATTTGCACCGCCGGGCTGATAATGCCGGCCGTATCGCACGTCAATCCCCCTTGCGGCACCGTTTCGAGCAAACAGTATAAGCACGGCGTGCGCCCCGGGATGAAGGCGCAACTGATGCCATAGCTGCCGACGCAAGCGCCGTAAATCCATGGAATATGGTATTTGTAGGCGACATCATTGATGATGAAACGCGCATCGAAATTGTCCGTCGCATCGATCAATAAGTCAGGGCGTTGCATGGCAGCGATCGTTTCCAATTCTTCTGGACCGGCGTCGCCGACAATGGCCTCGATCTCAACCTCACCGTTTACCTGTTCAAGGCGCCGTTTGGCGGCGATCGCCTTTGGCAACCGCTCCTTCGCATCCGCTTCGCTGTACAGTTGCTGGCGTTGCAAGTTGCTCCATTCGACGTAATCGCGGTCGATGATCGTCAATTTGCCGATGCCGGCGCGAACGAGCGCTTCGGCGTTGCCTGTGCCGAGCGCGCCGGCGCCGATTAAGACGACATGCTTTCCCCGTATTTTCTTTTGC
Source organism: Geobacillus jurassicus NBRC 107829 (assembly GCF_001544315.1). Classification (GTDB taxonomy): domain Bacteria; phylum Bacillota; class Bacilli; order Bacillales; family Anoxybacillaceae; genus Geobacillus; species Geobacillus jurassicus. The sequence continues at coordinate 6,647 of NZ_BCQG01000025.1, read as the reverse complement.
CCTTCCTCGCCAATCGGCGCAAATAGTTGCTGCCGGGAATACCGTTCGTTCAAACAACACTCATTCCTTCCGTTGGGCTGCTCGCTGACGCGTACCGTTTTTTCGGGATGCGTCCGGCTTCATAGCCGAGCCGGCCCGCTTCCACCGCCAGCTTCATCGCTTTCGCCATTTTCACTGGATCAGCCGCGCCGGAAACAGCGGTGTTCAAGAGCACCCCATCCGCGCCAAGCTCCATCGCCAGCGCCGCGTCCGCCGGTCCGCCGATGCCGGCGTCGACAATGACCGGCACGTTCGCCTGTTCAATGATAAAGCTCAAATTGAGCGGATTGATAATGCCTTGCCCGGACCCGATCGGCGAGGCGCCCGGCATGATCGCATGACAGCCGAGCTCCTCAAGCCGCTTTGCCAACACCACATCGTCAGATGTGTACGGCAACACAATAAACCCTTCTTCAAGCAGCATTTCCGCCGCTTTCAACGTTTCGACCGGGTCCGGAAGCAGCGTTTTGTCGCAGCCGATCACTTCTACTTTTATCATATCACACAATCCGGATGCCTTGGCGAGCCGGGCGATGCGCACCGCTTCTTCGGCCGTTTTCGCCCCGGCGGTGTTCGGCAAAAGCTTATATTTGCTTAAATCGAGCTGCTCCAAAAAGTTCGGCTGCTCCGGGGAAAAGATGTTCATTCGCCGGACGGCGAACGTTAAAATTTCCGCCCCTGATGCTTCCACCGCTTCTTTTTGCACATCCAAGCTCGGATATTTGCCCGTGCCGAGCAACAGCCGTGAAGAGAATTCATATGGGCCAATTTTCAACATTTCAACCGCCTCCTACAAAATGAACGATTTCCACGCGATCGCCATCGCATAGCGCCGTCGTCCCATACTCATGTTTTTGGATGATGCGGACATTGACTTCGACAATGGCCAGCTTGTTGTCAAGCCGAAAATAGGCAAGCAAGTCGCTCACCGTTTTTACTTCGTCCGGCACGGTGACCGTCTCCCCATTAATCACTAACGTCATTTCATCCCCACCTTTCCGATATGGCGTGTCAACGAAAATGACGCAAGATCAAACGCCGGCTCCTTCCGCTCGACTAAGTCAGCCATCAGCAACCCGGTCAACGGGCAGAGCAAAATGCCGTTCCGGTAATGGCCAGCGGCAACGAATAAACTGCGCCGCTCCGGATGCTCGCCTAGGTAAGGCAGGCCGTCCTCTGTCTGCGGCCGGATGCCGCTCCATGCTGCCACCCATTCCGCCTGTTCGATGTCCGGGACGAGGCGAGCAGCACGGTGAAGCAAGCTCATGACCGCGCCGGCTGATACGCGCCGGTCAAACGTGCCGGGAGTGGATGTCGCCCCGATGAGCAGTCGGTTTCCTGATTTCGGCACGATGTAGCAGCCGTTTTTCGCGAATACAGTCGCCTGCAAAAGCGGAACCGGCGTGCGCACCATGACGCACTCCCCTTTGACTGGGGAAACGGAAAGCGAAAGCCCGATTCGCACGCCAAGCCGCGCCGCCCAAGCACCGGAAGCGATGACGACCGCCTCAGCGGCAAACGTTCCGCTCGTTGTGTCCAGAAGATGACCGCTGGCGTCGGGACGGATGTCGAACACTTCTGTATGCTCATACAAACGAGCGCCGGCGGAAACAGCAGCACATGCGAGAGCGGCAGCCAAATCCGGCGCGCTCACTTGCCCATCGCCAGGGATGTACATCGCTCCAGCAATCGCTTCCGCCGCAAGGCGCGGCTCGATTTCAAGCGCTTCCTCTTTTGTAAGCCAATGCACCGACTCGCCTCTTTCTCGCCAAAATGTATAATGGCGGTAGAGATCGTCTGCTTCCTCCTCAGTTGTCGCTATTTTGATCATTCCTTTTTCGACAAGGCCGATATCGATGCCGGTTCTCTCCCGCAGCTCCTCAGCAAGCGCCGGCATGAGCGCCCGGCTTTGTAAGGCGAGCGGCACGAGCGGGCTTGGCGCCGAAAACTCCGACTGCGCCCCGAGCATGCCGGCCGCCGCGCTTGACGCTCCACTTCCCATCGTTCCTTTTTCCAAAATGGCGACACGATGCCGCCGTTTGACAAGCTCAAAGCCGATGGCCGCCCCGATCACCCCGCCGCCGACAATGATGACATCATAATGATGTGCAATCACTTGACCCTCTCCCCTTTGACAATTTCTGCGAGTCGTTTCGCCTCACTGACTGGATCAGCGGCAAAAAAGACCGCCGACATCACGGCCACTCCCGACGCCCCGACTTCGAGCACTTGGCGGGCGTTGCCGGCATGAATGCCGCCGATGGCGATGACTGGAATGGACACGGCAGCAGCGATTTCCGCAAGCGAGTCCAACCCGCGCGGCGGCAAGTCGGGCTTGCTTTCAGTCGGAAAAATATGGCCATACAAACAAAAGTGCGCGCCATCGTTCTCTGCCTGTTTCGCCTCCTCGAGCCCGTGCACCGAGCGGCCGACCGCCAAGTTGGGAAACGAGCGGCGGACGGCGCGCACCGGCAAGCTGTGATAGGCAAGCTGCACGCCTTTGACGCCGTAGACGGCGGCGACGTCAACCCGGTCATTGACCACGATTTTTTGCGGCGGCACCCCGGCGCGAAGCAACGCCTCGACAAACGCCGCCACTTCGCACGCCGTCTTCCCTTTTTCGCGAATATGAATCAGGTCGGCATACGGATGGGTGTGTGCACAAATCGCGGCGAATTCATCAACCGTCTGACGCCCGGTGGAAACGAAATGGAGAACGCCCATGGCCATCCCTTTCTTTTTACCGTACATCGCTTATGGAAATATACGGATAATGAACGCCTGCATAATAGGCGACGAACATCAAGGCGGCAAACAAGGCGACAAACAACACGTCATACTTGCCGAACCCGATTTCATAATAAAACGTGCGCCGGCCGCTGCCAGAAAATCGTTTTGCCTCCATCGCCACAGCGATGCGCTGGGCGCGGCGGATGCTTTGCGACAACAGCGGAATGGCGTAGCGCTTCACTTTGCTGAGGCCGCCCTTGTTCGGCACGCCGCGCACTTTTAACGCATAGCGGATCGTCTGAAACTCTTCAAGCATAATCGGCAACAGGCGAACGGCCGCCAAAAAACTGTACGCATACTTCGGCTTCAGCTTCAGCTGTTGCATGAGTGAATAAAACAGATGCACCGGCCGAGTCGTCAGCGAAAAAATCAACCCGAGAAGCCCAAGCGCCAGAGCGCGAAACCCGATATGCACTCCGCGCCAAAAGCTTTCCGCCGTAATATGGATGAGCCCCCAGCGAACCCATGTGGTCGTTCCTTCGCCAAACATCATCATCGATGAGGCCGTCGAAACAAAGACGAGGAAAAACGGCAAAAACAGCCAAAACAACACGTTTGCCGGATAGCCGGTGCCAAAGCAAAACAAAACAAACAGAGCGAGCGAAACGTTGATCAGTACGTTCGGGTTATGAATGAACAACACAGCGAAAAAGAGCACGACAAGCACAATGAGCTTTAAGCTCGGGTTCGTCTCATGAAGCCATGTCTCGCGGCAGCGAACCTCCCATTTCATCGCCCCGCCCCACCTTCCGCCAACGCCGGCTCTCGGATGTCAAGCTGTTCGTCCCGAACGAGCGTCCCGTCTTCAATCACCCACCGTCTCGTCGCAAAGCGGCGGACGATTTGTTCGTCATGTGTAACCATCATGATCGCCGCTCCTTGTTCGCGGTGCGCTTCAAGCATTTCAAGCAAAGCAAACGTGTTTTTCGCGTCTTGACCAAACGTCGGCTCATCAAGCAAAAAGAGGCGTTGGCCGGCGACGATCGAAGCGGCGACGCTCAACCGCCGTTTTTGCCCAATCGACAGCTGATACGGGTGTTGGTCTTGCTGCTCAACAAGGTCAAATTCACGCAACAGGCGAGCGATCGTTTCCTCAATTTCCGCTTCCGGCCGCCCTTCAAGCCGAAGCGAGTAGGCGAGCTCTTCGCGAACCGAATGGGTGACAAATTGCCACTCCGGATTTTGGAAAACAAAGGCAATATGGCGGTAGAGCGGGTGTTGCTGCTTGATGTCGGCCCCTAGCAGCACATACTCGCCGTCTGTATGAATGAGTTGCATAAGCGCGTGCAGCAACGTGCTTTTACCGGCGCCGTTTTTTCCAGTGACAGCAATCCATTCGCCGGCGTGCACCGTTGCTTCAGGAACATAGATTTTCGCCTCCCGGCCGCGGAACCCGCGAAAACAGCTGAGGCGAAGAAGCTCCTCGCCTTGATGGCGATTTCGCCTCCTTGCCGTCCGGTCATAGTCGTCCCAGACGCCTGGATACCAAATGCCTTCGGCGGCAATGACGTCTTTATAGTCGGAAAACACCGCCTTCGCCTCGCCGTCGGCGATGATGCGCCCATCGCGGCCGAGCAAAACAATGCGATCTACAAAGTCCAGCACATGATCGATTTTATGCTCAACGATGACGACCGTTTTGCCGCGGTCCACCTGTTTCACCGTCTGCCATACCGCCTTCGTCCCCTCTTCATCAAGCAGGGCCGTCGGCTCATCCAAAAACAAGACATCCGGCTCAAGCGCCAGCACCGAAGCGAGCGCCAACCGCTGCTTCATTCCGCCGGACAGCGTATGAATATCGGTATGCGGGATGATCTCTAAGCCGACTTGGTCAAGCAGCGCGCGGATGCGGGCGGGCATTTCCTGGCGCGGCACGCTTCGATTTTCGAGTGCAAAGGCGATTTCCTCATCCGCGTATGGCATGCAAAATTGCGCATCCGGATCTTGGAACACATACCCCCATCGTTCCGGCCGCTCAAGGCGCTCCGCTTTCATCGGCACATCGACCGAGTGGGGAATGATTCCAGCCATTACTTGCAATAATGTCGACTTGCCGCACCCGGACGGACCAAGGAGGAGCACTTTCTCCCCCTCGGCAATCGACAGCGACAAGTCGCGAAACAGCAACCCGTCGCGTCCGGGAAATTTCAGGCGCAGCCGGTCAATCGCAATGATGTTTTTCATCGTTCACCGACCTCAACGGTTCAACGCATCGTAATCGTCTTTCGAAGCCGGCCGCCACATTTGCGTCACTCCGGTTTTTTCGATTGCTTTTGCCAATGAAACGGCAAACACGCCGGAGATGAGGACGGCGCCGATAAAGCGCGCGAGCAAAAAGAGCGCCATATTCCATGGGGCGAGCGCCTCAATATAACCTTTGTAAAAGTCCATGATGAGCGAGCCGACCGTCGCCCCGACCGCGCCGAGCGATACAACGAACGTGTCAAAGCGCCGGTAGCGGAACACAGCAAAGACGATCTCGGCAAACAGCCCTTGGACAACCCCGTAAATGAGCACTTCAAGCCCCCACTGCGATCCCATGACAAGCTCGCCGGACGAGGCCGCAATCTCGGCGAGCAGCGCCACCCCCGGTTTACGGATCAACAAATAAGCGAGCGAAGAGGCGATAAACCACATGCCGTAAATGAGTTGATCAAGATGAAACCCCAATACTCCTACTGCACTGTACAACGGACCCCATAATTTGTAAATGACGCCGAATACAATCGCAATGACGATCGTCGTTAAAATATCGGCCAATTTTAATCCTTTTGTTGTCGTTTCCATCCCATTTTTCCTCCTTGTCTCATCCCATCCGTCAACGGCTCGCCGCCAATTCAGCCGACGGCCACTGCTCAAGCCGATACGCCATCTCCCAAAACTCGTACTCATATTCGCTGCTGATGAGGAAATGCCGCTTCATCCGATGGCGATCCTCTTCGGTGACCGCGTCAGCGATGTCGTCAAGCCGCGCGATTTGCTCTTCAACAAGCGAGCGGAACCAATCCGAACTGTAGGTGCCGATCCATTTTTCATAAATCGGATCGTTCGGCCGGCACGTTTTCAAGCGCTCGCCAATTTCGTAATACAGCCAGTAGCACGGCAAAATGGCAGCGATGACATCGCCGAGATGCCCTTCATACGCAGCGCGGTACATGTGCGACGTGTAGGCATACGCCGTCGGCGCCGGAATGAACGCCGCCCGCTCCTCCTCGGTGATGCCAAGCAGCTCGGCGAACGTTTCATGCAGCGACAGCTCGGCCTCGCACGTGCTTTGCGCATGGTGCGCCAACCGGGCTGTTGTCGCCAAATCCGGCGATTTCGCCGCCCCGATCGCCTGCACGCGGGCAAAATGGCGCAAATAGTAGGCATCCTGCATCACGTAATAGCGAAATTTCTCGCGCTCAAGCGTTCCTTGGCCAAGCTCCTGAACAAACGGATGGCGAAAACTTGCCTGCCAGATCGGATCGGCCGCCTGGCGCAATTGCTTTGCAAATGACATTCGTCCTCCCCCTTTTTGGCAAAATAAAAACGCCGCTTCCTTTGCCGATTGGCGTAAAGAAAGCGGCGTGGGCATGCAACTTGGCAAGTCAAAGCCTAGCCACGGCGTGCAGCTCCTCCACTTCCCTACGCTGGCATTACCCAGATCAGGTGCTAAGGGTCTCAAAGGCACACTTTGATCTCAGCCTTTCTAAAGGCCCCCCTAGTGGATGGCGATGGTGCAATTTTCAATTTTCTTTACACTTATCATACCATGGCATGGGCGGTTGTCAATCTTTTTTTGGGTGGCGTTGCGCCGCGCGTTTCAATCCGCTATG
>NZ_BCQG01000024.1 GCF_001544315.1 Geobacillus jurassicus NBRC 107829 | reverse complement strand
CTCGGCGTTCAGATGTTTGGTAATATAGACGATTTGTCTGATATGATATGAATAATGGTGTGCTACAGGTGGTGCGGTGACGGTAAAAGTGAGAAAGCCGTTGCGATGTACTAAAATGATGTGGCGGTGAATGTAGACGAGATTGTATTGGAACGACATTGAGAAGAACGAACATATCCGGGGGCGCTGCGTCCTATAAGGTCGGACAGTGTCAGGATTTTTGTTTGCAGGCAGTGCTCACCATGTTTGCCAAGTGTGTCATTATTTGTATAGCATAGAGGGATTTTCGTCTTGATCTCTCATTTCTCCTTCTCGTGCAGAAAATCAGGAGGATTTTTCATCCAGATGTCGAATGAGTGCTTAAAACATAAGGTTGTTGAGCAATAAAAAGAAGATGGCCAATAAGGGGGCACGAGGATGAACATTCATAAGTTCGTGATGCCCGAAGTGATTTTTGGCAACGGTTCCATTCATCAAGTAGGGGAAAGTTGTCTAAGGCTTGGTGCGACAAATGTGTTGATTGTCAGCGATCCAGGTGTTGCGGAAGCCGGTTGGCTCGATGTTGTCATTAAGAGTTGCAGGCAGGTAGGATTAAAATACACGACATTTTGTGATGTAACAATAAATCCAAAGGATGAAGAAGTGACAAAAGGCTGTGAAGCATATCTTGAAAATGAATGCGATGCTATCATTGGAATCGGTGGAGGCAGTTCTATTGATGCCGCAAAGGCTGTCGCCATTCTTGCTACAAACGGTGGACAAATTCATGAATATGAGGGAGTGGATAAAATTCAATTTCCCCTTCCTCCTCAAGTGATGGTTCCAACAACAGCAGGATCGGGATCAGAAGTGTCTCAATTTTCTGTTATTGTTGATACAAAAGAGAAAAAAAAGATGACGATCATTTCCCGATCTCTTATTCCTGATATTGCAATCATTGATCCAGAAACATTATCGACAAAAAGCGCTCATTTGACAGCCTCAACAGGATTAGATGTTTTAACGCATGGCATTGAGGCGTATGTAAGCTTAGCAGCTACACCGCTTACAGACGTTCAAGCTCAAAACGCTATTTCTTTAGTAGGAAAATATTTACGCCCTTCTGTCGCCTCTAAAATCAACCAAGAGGCAAAAACAAATATGGCAATGGCGAGTTTACAGGCAGGATTGGCTTTTTCCAACGCGATTTTAGGCGCTGTTCATGCAATGTCCCATGCTGTTGGGGGAAGGTATCCTCTTCTTCATGGGGATATAAACTCTATATTGCTTCCGCATGTGATGGAGTTCAATCTGTTGGCGAATCCGAAAAAATTTGCTGATATTGCTTATTTTCTCGGAATTGATACTCGCGGCATGTCCTATATGGAAGCGGGAAGAAAGGCGATTGAGTATGTAAAACAATTGGCAGAGGATATTGGGGTGCCGCAGCGATTATCTGATATAGGAGTGAAACAAGAAGAAATACGGAAAATGAGTTTGGTCGCCTTTCATGACGCATGTATGATCACCAACCCTCGTGATATCACTGTAGAAGAAATTGAGGGAATATTCAGAAAGGCGTGGTAAACAAAATGAATGACCGGCAACAACTCATTAGCCTTTTAACAGGAGTTCAATCTTCGAAAAAAAGTTATTACACAGAATTAAAAAAGATGGTCACAGAGTTAAAAAAGAAAAATATGCAGTTGGAGATTATTAATGATATTACAAAAAGCTTCAATATTGATATATCAATGGATGAAATGCTAAAAAATAGTATGGACAAATTGAAAACAATTTTTCCAGTGGAACGAATCAGCTTATCGTTATGTGAAAATCATAAATTAGTGTTAACAAATGTATATCCCGCTCACTCTTTGTATTTTCCTATTGGTTTTGTTTTGCCAAAAGAGAGGTCGCTCTATTGGAAAGTCGTACAATCGCTCGAAAAAATTTTTTATCAAATAGAAGAAGACGAAGATTTGTATGTTGAAGCAGCTGTATATAACGCCTTAGGAGTTCGCAGTGTATTATTGATCCCACTTATTAGCAAAGGAAAGGTGATCGGGGTACTGAGTATAGGAAGCAAGGAAAAAGTGGTGTATGATGAAGATGATCTGTCCTTTTTTCAGCAATTTTGCGACCAACTGGCGGTTTGTATTGAAAATGTCCGTCTTTATAATGAGGTACTTACCAGTAAAAAAGAATGGGAAGAGACATTCCGAGCTGTTTCAGAAATGATATTCCTCGTCGACCTAGAAGGGAATATTTTACGGTATAATGATGCAGCTAACGAGTTTTTTCAAGTTGACTTGTATAAAAAAGATATATGTAAATTGTTATCAATTAATCCAAAGGAAAGCCCGATCGTGGAAATTTTAGAAACAAAAAAATCTGTTCATCGGCGTATTCATATCCAGCAGAGGGTATGCGAATTGCGTTCTTATCCCGTCTTGAATGAAAAACAAAATATGTACGCTGTGATTATGTATCTCAATGACATTACTGAAAAATTGCAGATTGAAGCCCAACTTGTTCAATCAGGAAAGTTAGCTGCAATTGGGGAAATGGCTGCTGGAATTGCGCACGAATTGAATAACCCTCTCACCGCCATTCTTGGCAATGCCCAGCTGTTGTTGAGGTCTTTTTCAAAAGATGATCGTATATATAAACTGCTATTTGATATTTATTCATGCGGGAAACGCTGCAAAACCATTATTCAAAATTTATTGACATTTTCAAGACAAGATGAATATAGGTTTGAAGATTGTTCTATAAATGATGCCGTTGAACAAGTATTAGGGTTAATTGGTGATCAAATTTGCAAACAAAATATTAGTATTCAAAAAAGATTAGACGCTTCCATTGAATTGATTGAAGGAAACCTTCAACAGATAAGCCAGGTTATTTTAAATTTATTAATAAACGCTAAAGATGCGCTTGAAGAGATGGATATTCCAGAGAAAATCATTGTCATAGAAACAAAGTCGATCGTTGAAGCCGGAGAACATTGGGTTGTTCTATCGGTCCGTGACAACGGAAAAGGAATAGAAGAACAACATTTGCAGGAAATTTTTAATCCATTTTTTACAACGAAGAGGCCAGGTAAGGGAACCGGGCTTGGGCTGTCTGTTAGTTTAGGGATTGCTGAGGCGCACGGTGGAACGATTGAGGTGGTCAGCGAACTTGGTAAAGGAAGTGAGTTTATATTAAAACTTCCAAAAAAGAAATAAGGGGGGGAGATGAGTGGGGAATATTTTAGTTATTGATGACGAAAGGGAAGTTGGAACGTTTTTTCAACATTTATTAGAAGGGAAAGGGAACAAGGTCAAGCTTGGATTTAGCGGGAAAGATTTTTTTCAGTTGATTCAACAATACAAGTTTGATCTTGCTTTCATCGATGTGAAACTTCCAGATGCAAACGGTTTAAATTTATTAAAACAGTTAAAACGCTCATATCCTTCTTGTAAAGCGGTTGTAATGACAGGCTATAGCACAATAAAGACAGCAGTTGAAGCGATTAAACATGGAGCAAACGACTATATTGAAAAACCGTTTGACGATATTGAACAGTTAGAGCGATTAATCGATGAATTATTAAGTGATGGTCCTCTTTCATCCCAAGATGATATGTATAAGTTGGCTGAGACGCTCGGTTTCATCGTTGGAACAAATAAAGAGATGAATGATTTGCTTAAATTAGCTTATAAAATTGCGAAAAAAAATGTGAATGTGTTGATTGAAGGAGAGACTGGGACTGGAAAAGAAGTGCTCGCTCATTTTATCCACAACGCGAGCATGCGCTATGATCAGCCTTTTATTGGGGTGAATTGTGGCGCTGTTTCGGAAACACTGTTAGAAAGCGAATTGTTCGGACATGAAAAAGGGGCGTTCACAGGAGCGGTAAAAGAAAAAAAGGGGATTTTTGAAATTGCTAACCGTGGCACGTTATTTTTAGATGAAATTGGAGAAGCGTCTCTTGCAACGCAAGTAAAACTGTTAAGAGTGCTGGAAACAGGGGAGTATATTCGCGTCGGGGGTGAAACGATCCGCAAAACGAATACACGCATTATTGCTGCTTCGCATGTCAATCTGGCAAAAGCAGTCGAGGAGAAGACGTTTAGAGAGGATTTATTATACAGATTAGATGTTGTGAAACTTACCATTCCTCCGCTTCGAGAGCGGCTCGAAGATCTTCCAATTTTGATTGATTATTTTTTAAAAAAACTTAATACACCTCTATCGTTTTCAGAGGACTGTATTTCCCAGATGAAACAGTATCATTGGCCGGGGAATGTGAGAGAATTGTTTAATGTTGTTAAAAGGGCGGTAACTTTAGCGGAAGGAGAAACAGAGGTGATCACCCTTGACTATTTGCCGGAGAAGCTTAAGATTCCGTTGCATTTAGGGCAAGTATCGAATAGCGTGCGAAGTCCAAAAGATGGAGTAGAAGACTTAGAAGCCTATTTGCAAGAATGGATGAATGGTGTGCTAGCACTATGGAGAAACAGTGATCGGTTAGATCTTGAACATGTATTATCTTCAGTGAAAGAACTAGAAACGAAAATCGGCCGATCTTTTGTACTGAAAATGTTAAAAGAAACGTTAGGAAATCGTAAAGAAGCAGCAGAACGGTTAAATATCACCGTACGAACATTAAGATATTTATTAAAAGAAAAAGGAGCTGATCCAAAAGCGTAAATGGCTTTCGGATCAGCTTTTTGTTGCTTGATTGATCAGAAAAATCCTAATGGTTTTGGATTGTAGCTAACGAGTAAATTTTTCGTTTGTTGATAGTGCGCTAACATCATATGATGGGTTTCACGGCCGATCCCAGATTGTTTATATCCTCCAAAAGCAGCATGGGCCGGATAAGCATGATAGCAATTTGTCCAAACTCTTCCTGCCTGAATGCCTCTTCCGAAACGGTAAGCCAAGTTGATGTTTCTCGTCCATACCCCGGCACCAAGGCCGTACAACGTATCATTAGCGATCTCCAAAGCCTCCTGTTCATCTTTAAACGTTGTTACTGAGACTACTGGACCGAAAATTTCTTCTTGGAAAATGCGCATTTTATTATGTCCTTTAAATACGGTTGGCTTGATATAATACCCGTTTTCGAATCCAGGGATTATGTTTTTTTCGCCGCCGATTAGGCATTCGGCGCCCTCTTGTTTTCCAATATCAATGTATGCAAGAATTTTTTCCATTTGTTCTGCTGAAGCTTGCGCTCCCATCATTGTGCTTGTATCAAGCGGATTTCCTGTTCGAATCTTTTTCACGCGTTCAAGAGCGCGCTCCATAAATTCGTCATAAATGGACTCATGGATGAGAGCACGAGAAGGGCACGTACAAACCTCGCCTTGGTTTAAAGCGAACATGACAAATCCTTCAATCGCTTTATCTAAAAAGTCATCGTCTTTTTCCATTACATCAGGAAAGAAGATGTTTGGGGATTTGCCGCCCAATTCCAGTGTAACAGGAATAATATTTTGTGAAGCGTATTGCATAATCAACCGCCCTGTCGTTGTTTCACCGGTAAACGCGATTTTGGCGATACGTGGACTAGAAGCTAATGGTTTGCCAGCTTCTAATCCGAACCCATTGACAACGTTGAGCACTCCAGGAGGCAACAGATCGCCAATCAGCTCCATAAGCACCATAATCGATGCCGGAGTTTGTTCAGCTGGTTTTAGCACAATGCAGTTTCCGGCAGCAAGCGCAGGAGCAATTTTCCATGCTGCCATCAATAATGGAAAATTCCATGGGATAATTTGCCCGACAACGCCGAGTGGTTCATAAAAATGGTACGCGATCGTATCGTCATCAATTTGGCTGATTGTTCCTTCTTGGGCGCGTATGGCTCCAGCGAAATAACGAAAATGATCGATGGCTAGGGGCAGGTCGGCGTTTAACGTTTCACGGATCGGTTTGCCGTTATCCCATGTTTCGGCAACCGCTAACATTTCCAAGTTTTCTTCCATTCGATCAGCGATTTTATTTAAAATCAACGCTCTGTCAGCCGGGGATGTTTTTCCCCAAGCTTCTTTTGCCGCGTGCGCGGCATCTAATGCCAATTCAATATCCTCAGCCTGCGAGCGTGCTGCTTCACAAAACACTTCTCCTGTTATGGGCGTGATATTTTTGAAATATTGGCCTGAAATAGGCGGCACCCATTCTCCGTTAATATAGTTATCGTATCTTGCTTTGAATTGAACTTTTGCGTCTCTTTCGCCTGGTTTGCTGTAAATCATTTGCATCCTCCTTGTGTAATAAGGTTTCAGAAAGATGTTTAAATTAAGCTATTTTCCATTCAGATATGCTCTTAGGGGAAGGGGAATCTTCCCCTAAGAGTTTGACATAATCGGATAGCACTTTTCGTAATACTAGAAAGCAGGTGATTTACTAGGCACTGGTGGTTGAACCGGTCGATTTCTCAAAATGATAAACTTTATGATATCGATCTGTGCCTAAACTAAAAACAGGCAATGCTGAAAAAATCGCCATTTTTCCCCGTTCCCCTAGAAAATTTAGGATTGTTCTTCTGCCGCTTTGTGTTACATTGTTAAAACAATGCGGCCATTGATTTGGCCTTTTTCCATCCGTTCAAATACTTCGTTAATTTTTTCTAATGGTACCGCTTCCACAATGGGGCGAACTTTTCCGCGTGCGGCGAAATCTAAAGCTTCTTGCATATCTTTTCGTGTACCGACGATCGAACCTTTTATTGTAACGCCATTTAATACAGTGTCAAAAATAGGGATCGGTAGTTCATCGTGAGGCAGTCCAACGATGACAAGGCAACCACCGCGTCGAACGGATTGATAGGCTTGTTCGAAAGCTTTTTTCGTTACAGCAACGCTAATAGCTGCATGCACTCCGCCTACTTTTTCACGAATTGTTGCTACGGGGTCTTCACGCAGGCCATTGATTGTAATATCAGCTCCTAACTTTGCTGCAAGCTCTGCCTTTTCATCACTGATATCAACAGCAACGACATTTAATCCCATTGCTTTGGCATATTGAAGAGCAATATGGCCCAATCCCCCGATTCCATAAATAGCGACCCATTCACCAGGCTTGGCATTTGAAACTTTTAATGCTTTATACGTTGTGACTCCAGCACAAAGAATAGGAGCAACTTGTACAGGATCGAGATTTTTAGGAATTCGTGCGACATAATCGGCCGGGGCTTTGCAATATTCTGCATAACTGCCATCGACAGAGTATCCACCATTTAATTGATGTGGACAAAGTGTTTCTTGACCGCTTAAACAATATTCACATTCACCGCATGCCGAGTATAACCATGGAATGCCAACACGGTCGCCAATTTTGATTGATTTCACTCCCTCGCCGACCTCAACAACGATTCCTACTCCTTCATGACCAGGAATAAGCGGAAGTTTCGGTTTGACCGGCCAATCTCCATGGGCCGCATGCAAATCGGTATGGCAGACGCCACAAGCTTCAATTTTCACAAGCACTTCGCCATACCCTAGTTTTGGTTTCTCCACTTCTTCAATTTGAAGTTTTTGTTTGAATTTGTGAACAACGGCGGCTTTCATTCTCACCATCTCCTTTATAAAATTTTTTGTTTCGCCTGCTATGAAACGCAAAAATCGTGCCAAGCAATAGTAACAGGGAAAAGGAACCGGTGATAAAGTGAAAGAACTTTTCAAGCAAGCAAATGTCTGAGTTTGAAAAGCAATACGGCCGCCGTCTTCTTTAGGATTGGCGAATAAGCGGTTGAGAAGAAATAAAATGTGTTTCGCCAGCGCCTAAAGAGATTTTATAGGGGAAATGTGCCAAGATTTCGTCCATTTTCTCCGAATGTTCGGCAAGTTTGTTCAAAAAATTGTCATATTTTGATGAGAAAGTTTTCACAAAGTCTTGATGACTTGCTTCTTTGTTGCAGAACAATATTGTACGTTAGGATATGAAACATGGCGGTTGCTTTATATGTGAAAAAAGAAAGTAATATTGCTCAAATGAGGCAAATGGTATAAAAAGGAAAATTGTTATTTTGATTTTCTTTATTATGAACATCTTTCTTTGTCAAGTGCATTTTGTGGTGAAGAGCCAATATTAAAGAAGGAAGAGGAGGAATGGAAAGAGAAGTATAGAAGAAATATCACCTTACCTTGATGAAAGGGGCTGTAAACATGCATAAACATTTGCCGATGGAAGAGGAAGTGATGGATTTACTCATTGGCGTTTTTTCCGTCGTGATGTTGATCGCCACCATGACGGTCGTTTCCCTTTGGCGGAAGAATCGTACGCGTCGTTTGGCATTCCATTGGATTTTTGCTCATTTTCTGCTGCTCTCTATTGCCGCCTACTTTGCGTTAAGAGCCATTTCCTTTGATCTTACCCATACACAGGCATCCGAAGAAATCTCCCTTCTTCTCGGCAAGGCGGGGCTGGCGTGGGGAGTGGGGATGGTTTGTTTGTTGGTCGGCATTGTGAAACTTTCACGGCGCTGACCATGATCCCGATAAGCGGTATGATTGTGAAGGAACAGCAAGCAACAAAAAGAAGTCATCCACCTTTATCTATCGGCTGACGGTTCCGAGGGGCGGATGGCGTTTGCATGATCATTCGAATAGGGAGCTGCCTATGTTGTTTTTCGATTTCGTGGTATGGTCAGTATTTTCCAGTTGTTTCGGTTCAGCTGTTTCGCGATATAGACGATTTGCCCGATATGATACGAATAATGGTACATTTGCCGCTCAATGGCTATGAAAACTCCTTTGCTTTCCCTGAGTGTCGAGGATTCATTCAGCATTGTCGCGAAAACATCCTCTCGATTTTCGCCGAAAGGGTGCGAAATGTGAGGGATAACGTCCGCTCTTTTATACGTAGCTTCCGATTTTTCCGTTTTTTCTCGCCCAATGCCATTGTTGCTTCAAGACCAATGAGCCCATGGCCAGCCATAATAGCGAGATGCCGAGAGCAGGAAAGAATACGGGCCAGCCTTCATTCACTCCTTGCACGGCCCAAGAAAGGGGAGAAAAGTAGTTAAGAATATGAAACGCTGTCGGCAATACATTCGAAGATAGAAAAAATCCCGAGAAGATCAATAAATAATAAAGCAGCACCTCGGTAACGGCCCCAACTTGCTTTAAGCGAAGGGACAGACCTAAAATGAACACACCGATTCCCGTCATCCCGATGAGGCTTACGCCGCCAAATACGACGATCTCCGTTATCATGGATACGATTCCCGAGAGAATTTCGGAAAATCCGATCATCAAAGCCGCACAAACGAAAAAGAGCGTCACCCACATGGACGATAACGCGACTTCAGCGATCACCACGCCGATCAAAATTTTCCATGGAGCAGTCTTGGTGGAAAGCACTTGCTCGGCGGTGCCGAGATACGCTTCTTCGATCACCGTGTTGCCGAGCTTCGAGATCAAATGAGCGCTTAAGTACCAAAGGCTGAAACCGAACAGTTTGACCGTCGCTTCTTTTCCGGTCTGTATCGGGCTTGCGTACAGCGTACCGAGAAAAAAGACAAATTTAATGATAAGCCCAACGGTAAAATCGAACCAATACCGACGATACTCTGCCCTTTTTTTCAAAAAGGACGCCAATACTACATTCAAAATTTGCGGGGACAACCGACTCACCTCCTTAGGTGGATAGGTTGGAACGAATAGCGGCTAAAAAATGAGTTTCAAGGTCGGCTGGAGTTGAAAAATGTTCTTTCGTGCCGCTCCAAACGATTTTTCCGTCTTGGATAAAGACAAACTTATTTCCAACGGCGTGGGCAAAAGGAATGTCGTGGGTGGTGATGAGAACGGCTTTCCACCATTGGTTTTCTTCCGTTAACATGGTTCGGATATGATGCTGAGACTCAACATCAAGGCCAAGAGTTGGCTCATCAAGGAACAAAAACGGCGCTCCTTTCATTAAGGCGATCGCAAATGCCAGTTTTTGTTTCATACCACGTGAAAGGGTTTGGGTAAGACGCTCAGCGTATGGGGTTAGATTCAACACGGCCATCATTCGTTCAGCTCTTCGTTTTGCTTCAGCACGACTCCATTTGTTCAGCAAGCCGAAGTATAAGAGATTTTCCAAAACAGTTAAATAGGAATAGGAGTTGTCAGCTTCTTCAAATACAACCGCAATCGACTCGCGCGCTTCATCTGGATGGCGGACAACATCCACTCCATTTACATAGATGCTACCGCTGTCTGGTGCAGTAAGCCCGATGATGCATCTTATTAAAGTAGTCTTTCCGGCTCCATTCGGCCCTAAAAGAATAAGCCGATCCCCTTCAACCAGTTCGAGGGAAACATTATGTAATACTTGGCGGTTTGGCGGATAGATTTTGTTTACGTCTTGCACTGCAATCATTTTTTTCTACCCTTTCAATTTAATAAGCTAGGGTGGTCTTGAAAAATCTTGAGGACCACCCCAAAGGATTATTACCAACTCGCAGGGACTTGAGACGGAGCATGTTTTAGTATGTCGTCACTTGTAGGAATAGGAGGGACCACATTGACACTCCACACGCCTAAAGGGCGTGGGATTCTTGGGTCGTTCGCGTCCTCATCCATTTCTGGTTCAGACAACGCCCAAGTTCAGGGGTGTGTCATCACCCCGTCCCATCGGGTTAAGATGTACCCCAATGGGCGGCGCACCTGTGACCAGTGCGCTAGGTTAGGCGGCGAAGCCCGAAATCGCTTTGGCGATGTTGATCGCGCCATTCAAGTCGGCGTGGATGGTGTATCCGCACTTTTGGCATTGGAAGTGGATGCCGTTCCGGTTTCCTTTATCTCGATAGCCACAACGACAAGTTTGACTGGTGTAGGTGGGATTCACCCACTCGACCCGAATGCCCGCCATTTCGGCTTTGTAGGCAATCATCGTTTGCAGTTGATGGAACGCCCACGAATGAAGATTTCGTCCTGCTTCTTTGGCCGAAGCGGCTCGTTTCCGAATCCCCGCCAAATCTTCCATCCGAATCACGCCAACACCGTTGGCAAGGGCAAAACGGACGATTTGACGGCTGATTTTATGGTTCATATCCTTCATCCAGCGGGACTCTTTACGGCCGATTTTGCGAATCATATGAAGCTTCTTGGCTTTGCCCAACGTTCGCCGCAAAGCCGCATATCGTCGGCGCACAAAGGCGCATTGGTTCCCTTTGAAAAACAACGATTTCGTCCCTACGCTGGCAACGGCGATATAGCGAAGCCCAACGTCAACCCCCATCACCTTTGTTTCGTGCCGCGGCTTGACTTCAAATGCGACCGCGATCGCCAAGCACCATTTCTTTCGCTTTTTGTAGAGCTTGGCCGCCCCTTGTTTGGCGGTTCCATGGATCAGCCGATCCAGCCATGCTTCTTGATAGGGGCGCGTGACGACAGGCACGCCAATTCGTTTCTCCATTGTAGGGAAGGAAACCGTGTAGAACGCTCCTTTCTTTTCCACCTTTATATTTTGATTGTTAAAGCAACACCAAAATGTTCGGAACTTCTTTGCCTTTTGTTTTTTCTTTTGGGACTTCACTTCTCGAATCGTTTGATTCACGACGGCGGAAGGAAACCGCTGCGACGAAAACTCTTTAAACAGTTTGCTCGTCGCTTGATTCAGCTTGGGATGATTCAACAGCCAATTCGCAAAGGCGGTATTCACTTCTGTCATCCGTTCATACATGTCTTGTTTGACTTTCGTTGGGTTGTGCAGTTCCAGCCTTAGTGTGATCGTGGGCATGGATTCACCCCTTTTCTTTTGAGATTCCACATAGCGTTCAGTTGTTTTCGTTCTTCGATATTCTTGTTCCATATATGAATTATATCCGTTTAACGATTATACTGCGACACTTAAAGATAAAAATGGCTGCTCGAAGCAATCCGATTAAGGATTACCGAGCAACGCCTTCTTTCATCCCACGATTGAAACCGTGGGCTTTCAGACGTTTTTTCTGTAAAGGTATTTGATTAAATTCAACACATTTAACAAAAAGTTCTGGGTCAACTTTTGCCACTTTTTTGCAAGTCTCCAAAACTTTGATAAGATCCTGTAAAGGGTTTATTGTGTTTTTAAATAAATCTCTCTTCCATTTAAAATATTTTACCAGATTATCTCGCTCAATAATTCCTGAGACTAACTCCCACATTTCTTGTGATGGTGGTAAGAATAGGTTCTTTTCCAGCTTATCTTTTAGGTTCCATTTATTAATTTGTGAAACTAATGGATTTCCCTTATATTCAAGTTCAACGCATTTTTTGAGGAGGTCATCGTAGGATTCTATAATATTATGGATATCATAGATAGCAGTTTGTAAAAAAGATATGGAGTTTTCTAGGTGTGCAACTGAATCGCCGGTTGGTTGTACAAAACGAGTAGCATCTGTAGCACCGGTGGCAGCGATAATAGCTTTTTCTATTTTTGTTTTACATCCAGCTGGCTGCCTTCCACGTTATACCATATCAGCTCGTATTGAGATGAAAGCAGAAACGAAAAATCGGAAATTCTTTATTGCAACTTATATAGTTCAGAATTCGCTTGCCACAAATGAGTAATGCCTTGCCCTATAGCCTAAGCGCACTGAGCAGATAAAGCGGTGGTAATAGCCAGTCCTTTCGTTGGTCTATGATTTTTTCCGCCCATATTCTCTTTACCCTTTCTTTTTCAAACTTAAGCGTATTATACAAGAAAACAAAAAAATGTAAATATTTAAAATTAACGTGACATTAGAAACCGATCAAAAATACACGCCAAGACAGGGATTCCGTGAGCTTGTGTAAAAAGAGGGTCGTTTTCCGTGAAAATGCGTGCGCCTCCAAGGGTGATTTTCATGCTGGGTGGAGGGCAAAACGTTGCCCATGGAACTTTTCCATGAAAAAAATCCTTTCTAACGTGGAGTGTTCGTTAGAAAGGATACCATGTTTTTGACGATGCACAAAGACCAAAATTCTTAACTTGATGGGTATGGGATAGCCGCCCCCTCCTGCTCGATTTATAAAGGAAGGTGTTCGGGAACGGATCGTGCTCGGTGATTCATAGGAAGGAGCGCATGAGAAGGAAGAAAAAAGCAAAGAAAGAAGAAGGATTTTGTTTGGGAAAGAGCGAATAGGATACGGTGAAATCCAGCTGGTAAGGAGGGAAAACGTGGCCGAACAACGAACGGACCATGACCGGTTGTTCAAAGAGTTGTTGTCGACGTTTTTTGAAGAGTTTTTGCTTCTCTTCTTTCCGAAAGTTTACGAGCAGGTTGACTTCCACCATCTTTCCTTTCTCTCGGAAGAAGTCTTTACCGACGTCATCGCCGGGGAGAAGCACCGTGTCGATCTATTGGTCGAGACGAAGCTGAAAGGGGAAGATGGACTGATCATCGTCCACGTCGAACACCAAAGCTATACGCAATCAACGTTTTCTGAACGAATGTTCATCTATTTCAGCCGCTTGTTTCAAAAATACCGCCGCCGCATTCTCCCGATGGCCATCTTCAGTTATGATGAACCCTACCACGAACGTTCCTCATTTATGATCCAGTTTCCGTTCTTGACCGTTGTTGACTTTCGCTTTCTGACGGTGGAATTGCGCAAACTGCCGTGGCGCGAGTACATCCGCCAAGACAATCCGGTTGCCGCCGCCTTGTTAAGCAAAATGGGGTATAATGAAGACGAAAGGATTGAAGTGAAAAAAGAGTTTTTGCGCATGCTTGTCCGCCTTGAGCTTGACGAGGCGAGGCAGCGGCTGTTGTTCGGATTTTTTGAAACGTATTTGACGCTGTCCGAACAAGAGGAAATCCAACTGCGAAACGAGGTGAGCCAAATGGAGACGAAGGAAGCGAAACAAGTGATGGAGCTCATCATCTCGTATGAACAACGGGGAATAAAGCAAGGAATAAAACAGGGAATGGAACAAGGACGCAAAAAAGGAATTGAGGAAGGGAAAACGGACATTGCGAAGAGAATGCTGGCCAAAGGGTATAATGTAGAAACGATTCATGAGCTGACAGGATTGCCGATCGAGAAAATTGAGAGGCTGAAAAAGTGACAACATAAGAATGGAACTCCATCCAATGGGCAAGCGGGGAGCCGTCGAAATGCCGAGGCGTCGGTTTTTCGGCGGCTTTCATCTATGCGTCACCTTCAAAAATTTGAAAAACTATGGACTCGAATAGCCGCGATGGTATGGATTCCATCGCTATGGGCTCCATGTGTTGTGTTGCATCCTTATGTGTCACTTCGAGTTTTTACCCTCGTTTTTGCAACACCATCTGAGAGAAATGCTTTTCGCGCCCCATTGTCAATGAAATCACCAAGCTTCTAGGCAGTGAAAGAAGATTCCCCACTTCTAAGCGATTCGCACAGTAAGTGGGGAAATCAGCGTCTTTCCAATATCTTGTCTTTAAACGCTAGGGCAAATCGGGGAGTGTTCAACGGTAGTTCACAAACTGCACGTCAATCGGCAAATCGGCTTCGCGAATGGCGGCGATCACCTTTTGCAAGTCGTCTTTGCTTTTGCCGCTGACTCGGATTTGGTCGTCTTGCACTTGGCTTTTCACTTTTAGGCCGGTGTTTTTGATGATCGTGTTGATTTTTTTCGCGTTCTCTTTATCGATCCCTTGGACAAGCTTGGCGCGCTGGCGCACCGTGCCGCCTGCAGCCGGCTCGATTTTGCCGTATTGGATGTTTTTCGTCGCCACCCCGCGCTTAATCAACTTGCCGATGAGCACGTCTTTCAGCTGCTCAAGCTTAAACTCGTCGTCCGAGATGAGAACGAGCTCGTCTTTCTCCAGCGAAATATCGCTTTTGCTTCCTTTGAAATCATAGCGTGTTTTAATTTCTTTCATGGCGATGTTGATTGCGTTCGCCACTTCCGACAAATCGACTTTTGAAACGATGTCAAACGAACTTTCTTTCGACATAAGCAACCTCCCGGGCGTGTGATGTACTTTCATTATAGGAAATGGTGGGTGGGAAGGCAACAATAAGCAAGGGGACAAGAAGGTTCGTTTCGTCTTTTTGGTTGGAAGTGGCTGGTATATGACATCATGCCGAAATGGAGAAAGACAAAGCAAAAAAGGCGGTTATTCAGCCGCCTTTCATTACGCCAATCATAAATGATCCGTCTTCTTCGAATACGCGAATTTCCCCGCTTCGCGGTTTTTCTCGCGCATCATGTTTTTCTCATGTCGCTTCGCTTGGTTGTCGCGCGCTTTTTTGTCGTTGTCGCTTGTGTTTGGCATGGGTCGCCCTCCCTTAATTCCGATCGTGCATCATTAGTATGTGGCAAATGGAAATGAAATATATCGAAATGGGCGGAGGTAGTTTGTGGAAGGGCGACATGAGAATTTTTCTTAACAAATGGTTCGCTTCAGAGTATGATCAATGTTTGTAACATGATAAATATGGATCGTTAACGATCGATTTTTATCTAAAATGTGTGTAAAGGGGAATGAAAAAGGAAGCGAAAACCGTTTGTCCCCTTCAAGCTTCCGCTTGGTGAAGATGTAGTGAATCAAATGCGTTTTCTTCGTGAGTTGATCGAAGCGAATAAGACGATGGTTGAGTACCAAACGATGCTTCGACATTCAAAGCTGCATCCTCGATTCCTGCTCACACCGATCATGCTGAAGGAAGCGGTGCAGTCGACGAAAATGGAAGGATTACAACCTTCTTGATCAGCTTCGGTGATGAGGACAGGCGCCTGTGCTGTGCAGGCGCCTTTGTTTCGTTCGGCGGGAAAGATGTCATATTTCAATATACTTGTTCAGAAAAAAGAGGGCAATCGTCCCCGGACCGGCGTGGGCGCCGATGGCGCTGCCGATGTCGGAGAGGAAAAAGCGCGTGCAGCCGTGCGTTTCCTCGATCATTCGCTTCAACTCGAGCGCCGTTTCTTCGTCATCGGCATGGCTGATGCCGATCGTTTGCTTTTGCAGATCGTCGCCGCGCTCGCCCATCAGTTCGACCATGCGTTTCAACACTTTTTTTCGCCCGCGCAGCTTCTCAAGCGGGACAAGGGCGCCATCTTCGACGTGGAGAAGCGGTTTGATGTTGAGCAGTCCGCCGAACGCTGCGGCGGCTTTGCTGATGCGTCCGCCGCGCGCGAGGTAGTCCAAGTTGTCGACGGTGAAAATGTGCTCCATATGGCGGCAATACGCTTCGATCGTTTCACAAAGCAAGTTGTACGGCGTGTTTTTTTCGACCAGCTCGACCGCTTTCATGACGGCGAGCCCTTGGCCGAGCGAGGCGCATTTTGAATCGATGATCGTCAGGCGAAATTCCGGATATTCGTCGAGCAGCTCGCTGCGCACGGCCATCGCCGTTTGGTATGTACCGGATAACTTGGATGAAAACGCGATGTAAAGGCATGGCCGGTTTTCTTTGGCGTATGGCAAAAACAGCTCTTTCATCGCCATGGGGCTTGGCTGCGCGGTTCTCACGACATCTCCGCCGCGCATGGCGTTATACACTTGTTTCGGCTCAATCGTCACGCCGTCTTTGTAATCTTGGTCGTTCCAATGGACGACAAGCGGCAAAAAGGCAATTTGATGCTCGCGGATGTACGATTGCGGCAAATCTGCTCCGCTGTCGGTGATGATTTGGATGGGCATATGGAAATCCCCCTTAGTGATGAATCACGATTCATATGTTTAGTGTAGCGGTTTTGACAGTAAAACACAATGGGAATGGCGGCCCTAGGGAAGAAAATGGCTGCGGAAAGCCCGCAGCCGTTATTGGGTGAGCTCATCAAGCTCGGCTTGAAATTGACGCAACTGCGCTTTTTCCGCCGTGTTGGAATGCGCGTACGCGGATGACAAAGCGTTTTTGGCAATGGCAATGGCGCGGTCAACGCGGTCAACGCTCATGTTGATCTCGCCGTTCGCGGCTTGTTTCGCCTGCGCGACTGCTTTGCGCGCTTCCTGGAAAAGACGATTGCCCATCGTTACGCTCCTCCAAGCGACGTTTCCACCGCTTTTTCTGCTTTGCGCGCTTCCGCTTCGGCGTAAGTCAAGTGATAAGGGATTCGCTTGTCATGCCGTTCGACCGCATCGACGCTTTGCTGGACGAAACGCTTCGATTTGTTCCGTTTGCCCATGACGGATTCCCCCTTTAAAAAATGAAGACGCGCGTTGCGTCATGTATAGTGTAACCGCGGACAGGGAACAGTAGTAAGGAAATTCGTTACAAACGGATCGTTCATCCATCCGTTTCGCTCGATGGGGAATCGCGTGGGCTGATGGCATCACAAGAGCGAGGCGTTATCCGTTCCGGGTCTTTCTGAACGGGAAGAAGGCTACAGGCCTAGGATGTCTTGCAAATACAAGCCGATGCCATCTTCTTCATTGCTTTTTGTCACATCATCGGCCACGGTTTTCAACGGCTCGATGGCGTTGCCCATCGCGACGCCAAGACCGGCCCATGCGATCATTTCCAAATCGTTGTCTTCATCGCCAAAGGCGATGACGCGTTCCCGCGGGATGCCGAAGCAGTCGGCAACTTGTTTGAGGCCGACAGCTTTATGGACGCCGTGGCGGATGATTTCAATGACATGCCACGGTTCGTTCCAGCGCCGGTGGTGTAGGACGTTGGCGTATACGTTTGACAAATGTGATTGAATGTGTTCGATATGATCGCTGTCGGTATATACGAGCACGCTTGTCGGGTCTTTGCCAAGCGAGCGGCGCAAATCGCCGATTTCAATCGTTGGATTGCCGAGGCGGACAATGTCAAGCAAGATGTCGTCATGTTCGTGAAAATACACGTCATCCATCACTTCCGCTAAAATGTTTTTGATTCGGTATGTTTCCCCAAGCTCGACAATGTCTTTGACGACCGAGAGCGGCAGCGGGGAATGGCGCACGCCCCACGACGGCTGGCGCGGGTGATGGACAAACGCGCCGTTGAAATTGATGATCGGCGTCGTAAGCCCAAGCTCTTCATAATACATGCGGCTCGCACGATACGGCCGACCGGTGGCGATGACGATGAGATGGCCGGCGTCGATGGCGCGGCGGATGACGTCTTTGGTGAACGGGGAAATCGTTTTATCCTCTTTGAGCAACGTTCCATCCAAATCCAGGGCGATTAAATACGGCTTCATGTTCGACTCCTTTGCCTTCGTTATTCTTCACACTACATAGTGTAACTCTTTTCCAAAATCGCTGTCTATATGATACACTATACAGCGATGGAAAAAGACAGAAGGGGTTTGAACTGCAATGGTCATCGTTGAAAAAGAACTATTGGCTGGCGTGCCGGTTCTTCACGTTGTCAAGCTGGAAAAGCGGGACGAACGGCTGCCGCTCATTTTCTTTATCCACGGCTTTACAAGCGCGAAAGAACATAATTTGCATTTCGGCTATTTGCTTGCGGAAGCGGGCTACCGCGCCGTGCTTCCCGACGCGCTGTTTCACGGCGAGCGGGGGCAGGGCTTAAGCGAACGGAAACTGCAGCTGTCATTTTGGGACATTGTCGTACGAACGATCACCGAAATCGACGAGATGAAAAGCGAACTGGTGAATCACGGGCTTGCCGATCCAAAACGGATCGGGCTCGCCGGGACGTCGATGGGCGGGATCATCACGTTCGGCGCGCTTGCCGTTTATCCGTGGGTGAAGGCAGCGGTGGCGCTCATGGGCTGTCCGAACTACAGCGCGTTTTTTGACGCGATGATGGATGAAGCGAAACGACGCCGCATCGACATCCCGATGCCGCCGACGCTGCTTGCGCTCGAAAAAGAAAAGCTCGCCCGCTACGATTTATCCAAGCAGCCGGAAAAGCTCGCCGGACGGCCGCTGTTCATCTGGCACGGGAAAGCCGACCAAGTCGTCCCGTATGCTTATACATATGAGTTTTACGAGCAAATTAAACCACTTTATGAAGGAAACGAGGACCGGCTGCAATTCATCGCCGATCCGCACGCCGGCCATAAAGTGACGCGTGAAGCGTTTCTGGAGACGGTGCGCTGGTTTCGCGAGTATGTGTAAGCAACATCTACGACAGCGAACACATTGCCCCGGCAAGTTAGAGTGGGCCTTACAAAATGAAATCCGCCTTTTGAAACAAAGAAGGCGGATTTTTTACATGCGAAGCACGCTTTTCATTCAAATGAATATTTGAATATAGGGAGGGGATATGGTATTCTATATTCAAATGAACATTTGAATGTTGACAAGGAGAGAGAGGAAATGCGTCGCAATGATGTCTGCGATGTTTACTGTTATGACGAAGAGAAGGTTGAACGGGTTCAGCGGCGGCTTCGTGATGAAAACATTGCCGCGATCGTGCCGTTTTTCAAGGCGCTTGCCGATGAAAACCGGGCGAAAATCGTGTATGCGCTTTGCGGCGAAAAGGAGCTGTGCGTCTGTGACCTAGCGAACGTGATCGGCGCGACGGTGGCAACGACATCGCATCATTTGCGCATTCTATACAAACAGGGAATCGTGAAATACCGGAAAGATGGAAAACTTGCCTTTTATTCGCTTGATGATGAACATATTCGCGAGCTGTTGCTTGTCGCGCTCGCCCACCAGAAAGAGGGGGATCGCCGTGCGGAATGAACAGGCGTTGGACCAACTACAAGCGAAAACGTACCGGGTGCAAGGACTGACGTGCACGAACTGTGCGGCCAAGTTTGAGCGAAACGTGAAAGCCTTGCCCGGCGTCAAAGAGGCGAAAGTCAATTTCGGCGCCGCTAAGCTTACCGTTTGGGGCGAAGTGACGATCGAACAGCTGGAGCAGGCGGGGGCGTTTGAACAGTTGACAATTCGTGAAGAACGCGAACGCCCGGCCAGGCGGGAGCCGTTTTGGAAGCGAAAAGAAAATCGAAATGTCTTCGCCTCTGTGGCGCTGCTTCTGTTTGGCGTTGCGGCGGATGCGGCGGACAGGGGGATGTTGGCGGTCGTGATGTATTTGGCGGCGATCGTGATCGGCGGCTATTCGCTGTTTTGGACAGGGCTGCGGAATTTGGTCCGCTGGCAGTTTGATATGAAGACGTTAATGACGATCGCCATTCTCGGTGCGGCGGCGATCGGTGAATGGCAGGAAGGGGCGGTTGTTGTCATTTTGTTCGCTATTAGTGAAGCACTCGAGCGCTACTCGATGGAGAACGCGCGGCGGTCGATCGCTTCGTTGATGGAGATGGCCCCTGCTGAAGCGATCGTTCGGCGCGGCGCGGAGGAAATGACCGTTCCCGTTGAGGACGTTCGCGTCGGGGAGGTGATGATCGTCAAGCCGGGCGGAAAAATCGCCTTGGATGGTGTAGTCGTGGATGGTGCGTCAACAGTCAATGAGGCGGCGATTACCGGCGAGAGCTTGCTGGTAGAAAAAGCCCTGGGCGATCCAGTGTTTGCCGGAACGTTGAACGGAGAAGGTTTTCTCGAAGTTGAAGTGACAAAACGAGCGGATGAGACGACATTGGCGAAAATGATCGATCTCGTCGAAGAGGCGCAAGCCGAGCGGGCCCCATCGCAAGCGTTTGTCGACCGGTTTGCCCGCTATTATACGCCATTTATTATCGTGGCGGCGCTGCTTGTCGCCATCGCGCCGCCGCTTATGATAGGAGGCGATTGGCTTGATTGGCTGTACCGCGGCTTGGCCGTGCTTGTCATCGGCTGTCCGTGCGCGCTCGTCATCTCCACCCCAGTGGCGATTGTCACGGCCATCGGAAACGCGGCCCGGCGAGGCGTGCTCATTAAAGGCGGTGTTCATCTGGAACAAATCGGCCGGTTGCGCGCCGTAGCCTTTGATAAAACCGGGACGTTGACGAAAGGAGAGCCAGCTGTGACCGATATCGTCGTGTATGAAGGAAGCCGCGAACAACTGTTGACCATCGCCGCCGCCATCGAAAATCGGTCGCAGCACCCGCTCGCTTCGGCCATTGTCCGCAAAGCGGAAGAAGAGAGAGCGCCGTTTCTCGATGTGTCCGTCGATGGGTTTCAATCGCTCACCGGCCAAGGGGTCAAGGCGGTGATTGGGGGGGAC
The DNA here is from genome assembly GCF_001544315.1 of Geobacillus jurassicus NBRC 107829. Taxonomy (GTDB): domain Bacteria; phylum Bacillota; class Bacilli; order Bacillales; family Anoxybacillaceae; genus Geobacillus; species Geobacillus jurassicus. The sequence goes on along the minus strand of NZ_BCQG01000024.1, from coordinate 30,735 downwards.
ACATACTATATCGGCAGCCCTGCCTTGTTCACTAGTTTGGTCGGCAAGTTGCCGAATGAAGCGGAACAACAAATCACGGCCTTCCGCAAAGAAGGAAAAACGGTGATGGCCGTTGGCACCGCTGATCGGTTGTTGGGGCTTGTCGCCGCGGCCGATCAACTGCGGCCGTCCGCCCCGCACACGATCGCCGCGCTGCGGCGCCTTGGGGTGGCGGAAGTGGCGATGGTGACGGGCGACCACGAGCAAACCGCGCAGGCCATCGGCCGCCAAGCGGGCGTATCCGATATTCGCGCCGGATTGCTTCCGGAAGAGAAATTGGCTGCGATTCGCGAGCTGAAACAACGTTGCGGCGTGACGGCCATGGTCGGCGACGGGGTGAATGACGCCCCTGCCTTGGCCGCAGCCGATGTCGGCGTGGCGATGGGCGGGGCGGGGACGGATACCGCCTTGGAAACGGCTGATGTCGTGCTCATGGCCGACGATTTGCGCCAGCTGCCGTACACGATTCGCCTTGGGCGCCGAACGCTTGCCGTCATCCGGCAAAACATCGCCTTCGCCTTAGGGCTCAAAGCGTTGGCGCTCGCCGCCGCCATCCCGGGCTGGCTCACCCTTTGGCTCGCGGTGTTCGCCGATATGGGCGCAACGCTGCTAGTGACACTCAACAGCATGCGCCTGTTGCGGGTGAAGGAATGAGAGGGGGCTTGCGGGCAGCGTTTCGATGCATTGTCTAACTTAGTGTTTGTTTTCGTGTATGAAATGATTGGAAAAGATAGATAGCCTTTGTCGATGAGAGATGGTATCATGAAGATGAAACATAGCGAATGGCTGAACTTGGGGATCGCCGTTGTTGGATGGAAACATCGTTTTTGTCTGTTCATGAAAATCAATGGGGAAGAGGGGGCGTCATGAAGGGCTCTCGAGAAGAAGAGATGCACGAAGCACAATGGGCAGAAGAGATTCAACGGATGGATGACCGGGTGTTTTCGTCGACCGAAGAGTTGGATCGGATAGCAGCGGGAGGGGCGATGAAGCGGAAAGCCCTCGATTGGCGAGGATTTCCCTGGTGGATTCGGTGCTTCGGGTACATCGCCTTGGCCTTCTTTGTCATCGTTCCTTTGATGGCATGGTTGTTGAATGTGTTGCTTGAATAGCAGATCAAACGCCAACCGGAGGCGGCCTCGGAGGAGTGGGGCAAGAAGAAGGAAAGACACGGAATCATGTTCACTTCCGTGTCTTTTTCGTTTTGCGCTGTTTCATTCGTCCTCAATCCCTAACGCGTGCAAATAGTGGCGCAAGCTTTCTTCGACACATGCGGCGATCAGTTGAATGAATGGAGTAACTTCTCCTTTTACGCTCGCTTCTTCCAGCGCCTCATAATATTGCTGACGTTGTTCTGGGCTTGCTTTCACAATGGCGGGCGGGTAGCCGTGCTGCATTAAAATGAAATTCATCATTAAGCGGGCGGTTCGTCCGTTTCCATCAGCAAATGGATGAATGTATACGAGCTGAAAATGGAAACGAGCCGCCAGTTCGATTGGATGGAGAGCATGTTGATTCGTTTCATACCAAGAAAACAATCGATTTATTTCATCTTGTATGTGCAAAAAGTGGGGTGGGGTGTACGCGCTGCCAGAAATGCGCACATTGTATGTTCGATATTTCCCCGCGTTTTCATTGTCAATGCTCTTTAATACTAAATAATGGACCTGTTTCAACACGTGCTCGGTCAAATGTTCTTTGTTTGCGACTAACTGTTCAATAAAGTCAATCGCCTCCGCATGGTTAATGGCTTCCAAGTGTTCCTTAAGCCATTTTCCGCCAATGGTAATTCCTTCTTCTACGACTAGCTTTGTTTCCAGCAAGTTTAACGTATTGCCTTCGATGGCGTTAGAATGGTACGTCCATTCGATACGAAACGATTCCCGCAAGTTTTTCACCAACCCCGGCGGCAAAGGGCGCAACGCATCCAACCGGTGTTTCAGCTCATCGATTTTGGCAAACATCGCTCTCACCTCTTGGTATATGATTCGCGGTGTCGATTCGTTTTTCCTTTGAATAGCCAATTGACGGCTCTCGTTTTTTCTACATTATACAAAAATAGGGGCCGGGGGAGTGTCTAGCGGCCGCAGGACAGTGAAAAAAAAACCGCCCGCCTAACGCGGACGAACGGCTAAAAAGGGGGGAAGAGTGGATCGTTTCAAGCAAAATAGCCAAGCTGCCGAAGCGCTTCTTCGCTCATCCGCTCCGGCGTCCATGGCGGGTTCCATGTCACTTGGACGCGCACGTCGCGGATGCCGGCGATTTGTTCGAGCGCCCGTTTGACGCCGCCGGCGATTGAGTCGTGAAGCGGGCAGCCAGGGGTCGTGAGCGTCATCAGGACATCGATATGGCCATTCTCAATTTTCAAGTCATAAATCAACCCTAAATCGACGACGTTAATGCCAAGCTCCGGGTCAATGACCGTTTTCAGTTGTTGCATGGCGAGTTCGCGGACATCCATCGTAGTTTCCTCCTCATTGGCTTATTTTCGGAAAACCGCTAACATCGTTCCGGCAAAGGCGACGCTTAGTCCAGCCAGCAATACTTGAGCGACGGCCAACAGCGGCACGCTCGCGGTCGCAAGCGCAACGGCCGCGAGCGCGAGGGCGATGAGCCATAGGCGGCATTGGACGGCGACGGCTCGCTCGTTCATCATTTGCTTTAACGTCGGTACGTGTTGTTGGCCGACTTTTTCGCTGTAGCGATGCGTCCACCATAAAAATGGCACGATTTTGAACAAATAGCCGATGATGCTAAACCCGATCCAGCCGACCGCCGAAAGGTAGATGATAATGCCAATCCACCGTCCGCTGCCAATCATGATGGCGGCAAGGGCAGTCGCGTGCAGCGCAAGGCCGATGGCCACCGCCGTGACGGAAAATTGGAACGGACGGTCCAGCGCTTTTTTCATCCGCTTTTGCAAAATGGTGCGGATATGCCAGGCGAAAACGGTGAATCCGCTCGTGAGCAAGGCCGTCCCCACCATAAGCCACACCTGCCCCGACAGGAACAAGTGAAGCAAAGACACGGCGATGCCGCTGGTGTACAGCGCATACACGCAGCGCGCCGGCCGAAGTGAAAAGCCGTGGGCGAGCGAAAACATCGGCGCCATTTTGTACGAAAAGCCGATGATGAGCAGCGTAAACCAGCCGCACAGCCCAAACAATACGTGCAGAACGAATGCCGTTTCATGGCTGTCGGCGCCTGTGGCGGCGAAAAAGTGAAACGCCAAGAGCCCCCCGGCGGCTGCCGTCAGCAGCAAAAACAACAACGACGTGGCGACAAAGAGCGTCATCACGTTTTTCGTTTCTTGTTTTCTTAACGTCATCGCCATTTGCCAGACAAATAGGACGATGCCAAGCAAAAGCAACAAACCGGGCAGAAAAGCCCTAGTCGGCGCCGCCGCCAAGCTGATCGCGAACGCAACGATGCCAATGGCTGTCACGGCAAACTGCCAAAAGCCAAGCCGCACGCTCCAAATCGGCGTCAAAAAGGCGACGGGAACGAGCTGGTACATCGCCCCCATGGCGGTCATCAACGCGAAGCCAAGCAAGCCGAGGTGAGCCGCCGCCCAGACGAGCGGCAGCCGGAACGCGCCGCTGGCCAGTGACGGAATGACGGTCAGAAGCAACACTTGCGACGCAACAAACGACAAAACAGCAAACGTGATAAACGAAAACGGCAGCCGGACGTCTGTTTCCGTCCCCGTGCGAGTGGGAAACACGTTGCTCATCCTTTCGTAATGCGGATTTCAAAGCTGCCGTCTTCGCGTGCGACGGTTTCGTGCCGGTAGCCGAGCTCATCAAGCTGTTCATATAAAAACATCGGGCGGCGGTCGTTGATGATCGTCAACGTTTCACCCGGATTGAGCTTGGCGAGGGCGGCCAGCGTCCGCATCATCGGCTGCGGCGGCTCGAGCCCGCGGTTGTCGAGGATCATTCGTCTCCCCCCTGTTTCGTGAACGTCACTTTCCAATGTTTTTTCTCGATTTGTTCGGCCTTGTACGTAAACCCTTTCGCTTTCATAATCGGAAACAGCGGCAGCGGCTTGAACGGAGCGTGCAAAATGAACGTATCGCCCGGTTTTAGCGGCTTAATGGCGTTCATAATTTTTTCAAACGGTTCGCGCTTCTTCTGCAAATCTTCGCGCACATCGAGTTCAATTGTCACACCCATGTGCTTTCCCCCCTTTTGGCTGCTATGATAATCATTTTCAGCAATGTGTGTTGTGATCTAAATCACAATCTTGCAACTGAAAAAGGATATTTCCGTTGCGCCTCAAAACGGATGGTTTTCCTCGTTCAAAAGGCGGGTGGAAATCCTTTGTGCAGGGAAACAATGGATCGAAACGTCCTGTCAGAACGGGGGAAATCCCCTGATTTCCAGAAGCTCATGCCTCCGGTGTAAACCGATTGCGCAAGAACGATTCGAAGGCTGGTGAACAACGGGCGCCGCGCGCCAATCGGCAGCGTTTCATCCGAACGGTGCGGCAACGTTTCTCGAATAAAAAAAGTTGGAATCGGCCGCTTTTTTCACTAAATCACCAGTCTTTTAGAAAAAGATTTCTTTTTCCAACCCTTCCTGATCGATTAAGTAAAAGCCGTGTTCATCGACATCAATCAGCCCTTTTCGTTTCAGCTGGCTCAACGTGCGGCTCACCGTTTCGCGGGCGGTGCCGATCATGTTGGCCAGCTCGCGGTTCGTCACATGGGCGGTGAGGCGATGCCATTTTCCTTGCTTGACAGCGTTCGTTCGCGTCAGGCGCAGCAAGAGAAGAACGATTTGCTCGTACGTATTATGAAGCACTTGAGCCTCAAGCCGGTTTTGCAAGTCGACGATTTTTTCGCCCATGACGCGAAACAGTTTCATGCATAGCTCGGGGCTTGCCATCAACACTTGTTCAAAATCATGGATCGGGATCGCGATCAATGTCGCTTCTTCGACCACTTCGGCGTGGGCCGGGTATGTTCCTTTTAAGAAAAAGCCAGCGTGCGGAAACATTTCTCCCGTCTGCAAAATCGAAACGATTTGTTCTTTCCCGCTGACATCGGTTTTATAAATTTTGACCGTGCCGGAATGAATGAAATAGACGCGCTCGAGCGGGTCGCCTTGCATAAAGACGAACGTCCGCGGCTTGTAGACGCGCACGTGGGAAATGGCGACAAGCGACTCGAGTTCATAATCGGACAGTTCGCGAAACAACGGAACGGTTTTTAAGCGATCTTTCATCCAATGGTTCGCCATGGGGTTCTCTCCTTATAAAAATGTGACAAAATGATAACAATGGCCAAGCGGGGCCTCGATCGGTTCTCTTTTTGAAAACTTGCGTCGTTCAGCACATTCTGCTTTCATTGTATAAATTCTTACACCGAAAAGCTGTGATATAAATCATAGTCGACATTTGCCCCGGCTCACAAACCGGCCTCGGTTCAGCGCGCTACAATGGGAGCGAACAAACGAGAAGGAGGTTGTCTCATATGGAAGTTCATCGATCCGTTCGCCCCAACGTCCGACCGGGGCGGCAAACGACAAACAGTTTTCTTAAATCGATTCTCATTTTCACCATTTTGATCAGCTTTACCGTCCTGCTTGTCGGCGGGTATTGGATCTTTAAAGAAATGGCGCCAAGACCGAAGGAAGTGCGCAGTGAAGACGGCCGAGTGCTGATGACGAAAGAAACGATCATCGGCGGGCAGGCCGTTTTCCAAAAATACGGGCTGATGGACTACGGCACGGTGCTTGGCCACGGGTCGTATATGGGGCCGGACTATACGGCGGAAGCGCTAAAAGTGTATACGGAAGGCATGCAAGATTACAAAGCGAAAGAGCGGTATCACAAACCATTTTCTGATTTAACAGCCGATGAGAAAACAATCATCCGCGAACAAGTCATCAAAGAAATGCGGCAAAACCGCTACAATCCGATAACCGATGTGCTTGTGTTGACGGACGCCCAAGTGTACGGACTTGAGAAAGTGCGCAACTACTACCGCGACGTGTTCACAAATGGCGACGGCTGGGGATTGAAAAAAGGGTTGATTCAAGAATCGGATATGCCGAAAACGGGCCGCGCTTGGGTGGCGGATGGCGACCAAATCAAACAAATTGCCGACTTTTTCTTCTGGACGGCTTGGCTGTCCAGCACGCCAAGACTTGGGGATAACATCACGTACACGAACAACTGGCCGTACTATGAAGATGCCGGCAATACGATGTCGTTCTCCGCTGTCTGGTGGAGCGGTGCGAGCGTGACGATTTTGATTTTGTTCATCGGGATCATTTTGTACGTGTTCCACCGCTATCAATTAAGCATGCAAGAAGCGTATGCGGAAGGGAAGTTTCCGGTCATCGATTTGCGGCGGCAGCCGCTTACTCCGTCGCAAGTGAAAGCGGGCAAATATTTCGTCGTCGTCGCCGCGCTGTTTTTCGTCCAGGCGATGTTCGGGGCGCTGCTCGCCCACTACTATACGGAACCGGACAGCTTCTTTGGCATCAAATGGATTCATGACTTGTTGCCGTTTAACATCGCCAAAGGGTATCATTTGCAGCTGGCGATTTTCTGGATTGCGACCGCCTGGCTTGGCATGGGGATTTTCATCGCCCCGCTTGTCGGCGGGCAAGAGCCGAAAAAGCAAGGGCTGCTTGTGGATCTGCTCTTTTGGGCGCTTGTCGTCCTTGTCGGCGGCAGCATGATCGGCCAATGGCTCGGTGTGAACGGCTATTTAGGAAACGAATGGTTCCTCTTTGGCCACCAAGGTTGGGAATACATTGAGCTGGGCCGCGTTTGGCAAATCATTTTAGTCGTGGGCATGCTCCTTTGGCTATTCATCGTTTTCCGCGGCGTCAAGCGCGGGCTGAAACAAGAAAGCGACAAAGGCGGGCTCATTCACTTGCTGTTTTATTCGGCCATTGCCGTTCCGTTCTTCTACATTTTCGCCTTCTTTATTGAACCGGATACGAACTTTACGATGGCGGATTTTTGGCGCTGGTGGATCATCCACTTATGGGTGGAGGGCATTTTTGAAGTGTTTGCTGTTGTCGTCATTGGGTTTTTGCTCGTCCAGCTGCGGCTTGTGACGAAAACATCGACGGTCCGGGCGCTCTATTTTCAATTCACGATTTTGTTGGGCAGCGGCGTGATCGGCATCGGCCATCACTATTACTACAACGGCTCGCCGGAAATTTGGATCGCCCTTGGCGCGGTGTTCTCGGCGCTCGAAGTCATTCCGCTCACGTTGCTCATTTTGGAAGCGTACGAACAGTACAAAATGATGCGCGATGGCGGGGTCAACTTCCCGTACAAAGCGACGTTCTGGTTCTTAATTTCGACAGCGATTTGGAACTTGGTCGGCGCCGGCGTGCTCGGTTTCCTCATCAACTTGCCGGCTGTCAGCTACTTTGAACACGGGCAGTTTTTAACACCGACCCACGGCCACGCGGCGATGATGGGCGTGTACGGCATGTTTGCCATTGCCGTGCTCCTTTACTCGCTTCGCAACATCGTCAAACCGGAAGCATGGAACGACAAATGGCTGAAATTCTCATGCTGGATGCTAAACATTGGGCTCGCAGCCATGGTTGCCATCACGCTCCTTCCGGTCGGGGTGTTGCAAATCAAAGAGGCGTTTGCGCACGGCTATTGGGCATCGCGTTCACCTTCGTTCCTCAAGCAAGACATCGTGCAAAACTTGCTGCTTGTCCGCTTCATTCCGGATACGGTCTTTTTAATCGGCGTCATCGCATTGCTTGCCTTTGCCATCAAAGCGATGTTCCATTTGCGCAAGCCGACGCATGGGGAAGGGGAAGAGTTGCCGGTGGCGAATTTGGCGGAGGAAGAATAGAACAAAAAAGGCACAGCGGGATTCCGCTGTGCCTTTCATTTGTGAACGTTTTCAATTACTTGTGGCATTTGTCTGGCTTGGCGTGTTCGGTTTCCTTTTGCTTTTCATGGCATGGAAAGCAGTACAACGTCTCTGTTTCGCTGCTCACGACACCGTTTAAAAAACCATGCAGACAATGGATCGGCTTGCCGCATTGCGCGCAAAAGCCAACAAGCTCTTCCAACCGCCATTTCTCCTTTCACAGGGATTGAACATGTTCACCTGCGGACTGTGACGTGCGTCACTACCGTCGCAGGCCAAAGCGGCTATGATGAGTATATAATTCATTATACTACAAAGGAGGCCAATGTTATGAACCAATTTGCCGCAAAAATCCACGCCCCCGACTATCCGCCGCGCGACCGCCATCCGGCGATTTTCCGGCTGTTTGACAGCTTAAAGCCGGGGGAAGTGATGGAACTTGTGAACGACCATGACCCGCGTCCGCTGCACTACCAATTCATGATGGAGCGTCCGGACCAATTTACGTGGGAGTATTTAGAAGAAGGGCCGGACGTATGGCGGGTGGCGATCGGGAAGAAATAAATCAATCGTCCTATCGGGATTTCCGTCTGCAGGCGGAAATCTTTTTTTTCGCCGGTTCATATGGTACGGTAGGAACAGATGATGTCCGGAAAGGGGAATCGCCATGAAACCAACCATTGCCGGAGTGGTGCTCGCCGGCGGCCAGTCGCGCCGCTTCGGGCGGCCGAAGGCGTTCGCCGAGCATCGCGGTGCTCCGTTTTTCACTTGGTCCATTGCGGCGCTGCGCCCGCTTGTCGATGAGCTGTACATCATTAGCCATCCGGCGCTTGTCGATGAATTCCGCAGGCAAACGGACATCCCGGTGCTGCTCGATGTGGAGCGCTACCGCGGCTGTGGGCCGCTTGCCGGCATTTACACGGCCATGGAACATAGCCGAGCGGACTGGATGTTCGTCTTGCCGTGCGACATGCCGTACATGCGGCAGGAAGTGGTGGAGCGGCTTGCTTCCTATATCGATCCGACGTTTGACGCCATCGTCCCGCTCCATGGCGGACGCCCCGAGCCGTTGGTCGCCTTATACCACCGGCGGCTTAGCTCTATGATCGCCGAGCTGCTCGATGCCGGCGAACGGCGGATGGCGGCGCTCCTTGACCGCGTTCGCGTCCGCTGCCTTGACACGAAACAGCTCAGCGCGGATGAAGAGGTATGGCGCAATGTCAATACACAAGATGAGTATGGAAAGAGGTAAACGCTCCCCACTTTCTAACCATGGAGGTGGGGAAGATGAGTGTGCGGCTGGGTGCGCCGAACGAACGGAAATCGTTCAATAGAAGCACCACATTCCCACATTCAGCTGTTGTTTTCCAACTCGTTTACCAAAACTCGCGGCCGATCAAAATCACGGAGATGACAATGCCAGCTCCCAGCCAAAGGATGGGGAGAAGGAGAGACAACGAGTCGGTCGGCGCTTGAAACAGAAACAGATGCGGCCACGGCATGAACGTTCCTTGCGTCGCGACTTCCATAAACGTATAAACCGCGATCACCGACAAAGCGACATCCAGGCTGCGGAAGACGCTCAACATCGCCAATCCGATCAACTGGTAAAACAAAAACAAAAGAAACAGGTGCACCAAAATCGGAGCGGTCAAAAATGCCGTTCCATTGATCCATAGCGTTACTATAACCAAAAGAAGGAGGCATCCCCCATGCAAAACGGCATGGCGAAGCAAGTCGATGACGACTGTTTTGCGGTAATGCCATAACAGCGCTTCTTTTGCCCCTTCCTCATACAAGTGGCTGTACAAAAAGACGATATGCCATCCGGCGATCGGCACGGCGATGCCTTGGACAACGGTGTACGGCAAAAACGGTTCATCGGAGCGCGCGGCAAAGACAAGCATCAGCGCCACACACAACCCGTATACGAGAAACGGAAAAACATACAAACTGCCCAGCAATCGGCGGTCGAATCGAAAAAGATGGATGATTGTCTTCTTATCCATGAGATTCCGCCTCTTTCAACAACGCCAAATATCCGTCCATAAGCCGCGGACTGACGCGTCGGCCAAGCGGTTCTTCTGACAAGACGCGCACGACGACGTGGGAAGGCTCTTCCCTGATTTGGACGACTTCTTTCGTCGCCATGATCGAGTCGAGTTCGCCAAACGGGACGTCCAACTCATACGTATAAGGAGCGGCTTTTTGCTTGAGCGCGTCCGGGCTGCCTTCAAACAGCACCGCACCGCGGTCCAAGACGCCGATTTTGGTGCATAAAAATTCAATATCCTCGACAAGGTGGGAGGAGATGACGATCGTACGGTCGTTGCCCAGCCGCTTCAACAAATTTCGAAACCGCACGCGCTCACGAATATCAAGCCCGGCCGTCGGTTCGTCAAACAGCAGGATGGACGGCTCCCGAAGCAACAACATGGCGATGCCCACCCGCCGCCGCATGCCGCCGGACAGCTCGCGCATTTTTTTGTTCATGTGAGAAGACAAGTTGACTTGTTCGATGACCTCCTCGATTTTGGGCCGGCATGCGGCTGGATGTTCCCCTTGCAATACCGCGATATGTTCGAGCACTTCATACATCGTCAATTCCGGATAGATCATAAAATCTTGGGGCAAATACCCGATGTCCTTCACTCTCCTCACTCTTGTGCCGGTGCTGATCCGCTCGTCTCCAAGCGACACGCGCCCATGGTTGAAATCCAACAGCCCCGCCAAAATGCGCATCAACGTCGTCTTGCCCGCACCGTTTGGTCCAAGCAAGCCGTACACGCCGGAGATGGAGAGGGAGACATCCGATAAAATGGCCTTCTTTTTCATGATTTTCGTCAGTCCTTCAATCGTGACCACCAACGACTTTCACCTCCTGCATCACCTGCAAGACGCGGTCCCATGTCCATGTGTCGTCCATGGTCTCATACCATGTCCGCAAAAATTGTCGTTTTTGGTCTATGCCAAGCGGCTGAAAATCATCATAAATCGATTCAATCTGCTTCTGCACGGACCGCGGCTGCGACTCGAACAGCTCGCTTTTGGAGCTCCAGTCAATCACCGGCAGCCCGTTTGTTTGCATCAGCCACCGGGTGGCCAGCAAAATCCACTCGTTGTACATGATCATCGACCCTTTCGGCGGCACGGAAAGCCGGAGCATGTTTTCATAATAATCGCGTTCCAAGTGATAAGTGTCAATAGAAAAAAAGTTCGTGTTATAGACAAGGTGGTCATTGGCCATAAACGAGGACAGCCCCCAACTTGAGAACACTATGAATTTAGGTAACGATGAAACCACCGTTGATGCTGCTTGTTGCACCTGATGAAACGTTTTTTCCAACTGGTGGATGACGGTCGGCGCCCGTTCCGCCATGTTCGGCCAGTCGGCTGGGTAGGTGATCTCGTATCCTTGATACACGAGTTGATGTCCTTGCCCCTTAATCAAGGTGACTGCTTGCGCCTTACCGCGGTACACCGCCCCCCGCTTCGGCAAATTGCAAAACAGCACATCGCCGTCTACGCTCAACGTAAACACATGCTTTTCCGGCGGGAAAAATTGGTCCGTAAATTCGTCACGCCAAGCTCTTGTTCCGGCAACCGAATATTCATAAAGCCGGTACATATGGGACGCCCTTTTCTTTGGATACCACGCTTTGTCCGCCAGCAGAACGATCCGGCCGTTGGTGTACGGAATGAAGGCGGTATCGACGATCTCATAGGAAAAGGTGAGAGTCGAGACCGGCTTGGGCAAAAACACGGTCACGAGATCGCCGCTTCTCGTGAACTTGACGGGCTGATGGTCCGCTTGAATCGATTGAATCGGATACAAATGGTACAGTTGAAACGTTGGCTTGGTTGTCTCTAAATGGGACAAGGCCACGCGCGCGACAGCGCGTGATCCATGCAAGGAAATGTCGTACGACTGAATGCCGTAGCGCAAATCGGCCTTGGTGCTTTGTGACATTTGTCGGTACTCATTGATTTCGGTCGTCTGATCCGCACGGGTGAACGTTTTTGTGTTTGTTTGCAAGGAGCTGTAGGCGGTCAAGACGATGAGAAAGGGAAAGACAAGCAGCGCTTTAAGAACCGTGTGCCGCTCCTTTCTCGTCTGCGTCCAGCGGATCGACGACAGCAAGGCCAGGCCGATAAGGACGAGAAACCACGTGGCTAGTTTCCATTCACCGCCGCGGTCGACCTCAAATCCAAGGTAAGAGTCATACGCATGTTGGATGGCGTGTTTCCCGATAAACAGAAGCGACGCCCAGTCGCGGGCATGAACGGTTTGGGACACATCGATGAACAGCTCGGTCATCATCGGTCCGGTCAAGATCCACACGAACAACATGACGAAAAAACTGATTTTTTTCGTTTCAAACAGCAGCGCGATGATGACACCGTACAGGACGGTGAACACGAGCGGTCCGAACATGTAGACGGCGAGAAACCGCAGCAGCGACAAATAAAGATCAGAAGGCTCAATCCCGATGAAGACATACACGAGTGAAAAAACGCCGTAGGCCATCACTGTCATAAACCCTTGGCACAACGTATGAACGGCGAACAAGGCGCTCATTTTCTCGAGCAAGATCCGGTAGCCATCGGCGAACCATGACGAAACGCCGTAAAGAAGTTCTTTTGAATAAAGAAGATAGAAAAACACCATGTAAAAGATCGATATGATTTGTACGAGCATGAACACTTCAGAGGGAAGGTCTCCAGAATATTCCATGTTTGAGTTCATATCATCTGAGAAGAATAAAATGAATCTGACAAGCAACAAAACAAAAAATAATACGCTAGCGCCAACGTATAGCTTGCTTTTCCCTAGCTGTTTCAAATAAAAAACAAATAATAATTTCCATCGCATAGATGATCAACCGCTTTCTTTCCAAGAAGTTTACAAAAGTAAGATGCGGTCAGGGATCGCCGCATTCATTTTTAGGCGTATTCCTGACTTCATCATCCTGATCGATATATTTATTTGACTATAATGGTCACGTATCCTCTTGAGCCAATCGTTTGACCAACAATTTGGCCATAGTACTTTATCCCCATTGGTTTGAGTAAAACTGCGCGTTTCTTCTTGACCAGGATTGAGCCAGTTGGTAGAAGCGACAATGCTGTCGGGCCACCAATTGATCAATTTGTAAGCATAGCCCCTCGTTTGCGTATTGGCACCATTATTCACAGCCTTAATATTTCCTGTATCATTACGGCTTGCAGTAAGAGGAGACGTATTCTTATAAGTACTTGAGCCGTCTAAAAAGGCTGTTGCTGATGCTGCTCCCGCTGCACCGGCAGTCGCTATTACTGCTGCTGCAAGCGATAAAGATGCCCATTTTGATTTCCATTTCTTTTTTCGGTTCACGATCATGTTATCACTTCTCCTCTCCAGTATTATTATATAGCTAGTTCTCGTCTTTACTGCGATTCCAACTTCATTCCGTAAAATGCTATGGAAAAAATAACGATGAGTTTTTCCACTTTTCATCGTTGTTTCTCAACATTCTCTTTCACCCCTTAATTCTCCAATGGCCATTCAAAGTGATGTTTCCGACCTGAGCCTGATCTTTGATTTGATGGTAGAGTTTGACGTCGTTTGCCAACAGGATGCCATCCAACTCGAATTTTGATTGTATATGTTGAAGGAAAAATGTTACAAAGAGCATGATCATCACACTGGCTGTAAGTCCCGCGAAGGAGTGCCGCATGTTTCGAAAAACGCCATAAACTGCGATGGAAGAAAGAATATACGCCAATTTGATCAGTACACGCTCTTTTTGAAAGGTTAGGCTGAATAGCGGGTCAATGTAAGGCCAACGATGTTTTACCCACAAGGAGAATGATGGGTCACGATATTCTAAAGAAAACAGCACGATGATCCATAAAACAAGCACACCAAGGAGCAACATCGCTTTTTTCGGAGAATGATAGGCGTAAACATCGCTTGTGGATAATCCGATCAGCCACGCCCATAGAAACGGAAGGAGAAAATGAATCAAATACAATGGAAAAAGAAATACGAAAAGATCCCAACCCGCTGAATAGTTGACAACAATCGCACCGGCGATGATTCCGGCCAGGGCTAGTTGCAAGGCCAAAAAACAAGCAAGCGCGATCAAAACTTGACAGAAGATCATCTTTTGCGGTTTTGGCATGAGGTTGTTCATCGCGATCCAATGAATCGGCGTCGAAGTGAACAACGAAACATGCAAGCGAAAGCTGAAGAGCAGACAGACGGCCATTCCAATGGGAACCAAGTACTTCGTATATAACATCCATTCCACTGGATTTATGGTGTAGGGGTTGAGGCAATAAAACACCAAAATCCCAGAAAACGTGAACATCAAAATGGTCTCTACTTTTAATTGGGACGCCGTCCTAGATAAGATGAAAACCGATTTCATTTTGAATGCCCTTTCTGATCGTAGATTTGAAATGTTTGTAAAATTCAATGGCATTATAAAAAAAAGAGATGTCAACCTTTTACATGGAAATTCACAGTATATTCACAAGTAATAGGAAAACCGTGCTGGAAGCATGACAATATTTTAAAAACATTGGTAAACACGTTCCTTGTCTTTTTTTATGGGGAAGAGGGATTGTGATGAATATCACATAACGCGCTTGGCCGTTGCGGTACAATGGAGGCCGAGGAGGGAACATGATGCGCGATTTTAACGAAAACCCGTTTATCGTCATTTGGGAGTTAACGCGGGCGTGCCAACTCAAGTGCCTTCATTGCCGTGCGGAGGCGCAATACCATCGCGATCCGCGCGAGTTGACGTTTGAGGAAGGGAAAAAACTGATCGATGAGATTTATGAGATGGATCAGCCGATGCTCGTCTTTACGGGCGGCGATCCGCTCATGCGCCCGGATGTGTACGATTTGGCGAAGTACGCGATTGACAAAGGATTGCGCGTGTCGATGACGCCGAGCGCGACGCCGAATGTGACGAAAGAGGCGATCCGCAAAGCGAAAGAGATCGGCCTGTCGCGTTGGGCGTTCAGCCTTGACGGGCCGAACGCCGAGATTCACGACCATTTCCGCGGCACGAGCGGTTCGTTTGCTCTCACGATCCGTGCGATTCAATACTTGCATGAACTCGACATTCCCGTGCAAATCAACACGGTCATTTCGCGGTACAACGTTCATGTGCTTGATGAAATGGTGGCGTTGGTGGAGAAGCTGAAATGCGTCCTTTGGAGCGTCTTTTTCCTTGTGCCGACCGGAAGGGGGAAAGAGGAGGACATGATTTCCCCGGTTGAGCATGAGCGGGTGTTCCGCTGGCTGTATGAAACGAGCAAGCGCGTTTCATTTGATATTAAAACGACCGCGGGCCAGCATTACCGCCGCGTCGTGCTGCAGGCGAAAAGGCGCGAAGGGAAAACAGCAAAAGGCGGCATCCGCTACGAAGACGTGTTGAACAAAGGGCTGACCGGGCAAGTTGACGGGCTCGGCCGCGCGCCGAAAGGAGTAAACGACGGCAACGGCTTCGTCTTTATTTCCCATATCGGCGACGTCTACCCGAGCGGGCTGTTGCCGGTGAAAGCGGGGAACGTTCGGGAGATGCCGCTCGCTGATATTTACCGGCACTCGCCGATTTTCCAAGACTTGCGCAATCCGGACAAATACAAAGGAAAATGCGGCGTTTGTGAGTTCCGTCATGTATGCGGCGGCTCGCGCTCGCGGGCGTACGCCGTGACGGGGGACTATTTGGAAAGCGAACCGTATTGCATTTACATTCCGAAAGCGTGGCGGACAAAAGAGCGAAGCCAATGCTAGGCCAAGGGTGGACGTTTTTGGCGCAAACGTCGGATTTTCTTCCAGCGGTGTCAGGGCGTTTGCGGTGGACAGTGGAGGATGGGGCGCGCGCAACAACCGTGTTTTTTGTTCGCGAAATCGTTTTTGCGGCGATTCAACATGACGGTTTTCCTTAGACGCAAGGGAAAGGGGTGGGCGCCTTCCCCGTTTTCATCGGTTGGTGCGAAAGATCATTCATGGTCCAAATCGACCATAAATGTCTCCGGCCCGGTTGGCGCCGCGCTTCCCCCTTTTGGTTCGAGGCTTGCTTTAATTTGCTTGAACTGCTTGACATCTTCGCCGGTGATCAACACGCGCGCCGCACCGTGGCGGATTGTCAACAGTTCCCCTTTGACTTCGTTGTTGGTGTAAATGATCCACAATTGATAATCGCGGGTCGCAAACGGCGGCAGCCCTTCAATTTCCATCAGCATTTCCTTCGTATCATCGTTGAGCCAAATCGTGCCGTCCATCTGTTGGAAGAGCGCCGATGGTTCAATCGGAATTTGTTTCGTTTCTGGATTGTGGATGATCTGCTCGATCGGAATGTCGTGATTTTGTTCGATAATCTGGTATCGATATGCTTCGCTCGGTCGGTCATGCGAAGCATCTCGCCCACCGTCCGAAACGGAAAAGCGCAAGGCGAAAAGGGAGACGGCCAAAGCCGCGCTGATCAGCCCTCCAGCAATGCGGAGACTGCGCTGCACCCGCTTTGTTTGTTTTTGCGCTTCTGCTTGGGCCCAAATTCGCTCTTGATGGGAAAGGGGAGGCGCTTCATACTGGGCTTCCGCCTTCAGCCCGATGCTTTTCCATGTTTCAAGCAAGCGTTGGCATTCAAGACACTGCTTTAGATGGTTGGACACTTCTTCTTTTTCTTGCTCCGGCAGCACGCCTAACAGCCAGTCCACGATTTTCGTTTCCGGAATATGGCTATGCTTCATGCTGTTTTTCACCTCGGCCAGCCTCCATCCAGCGGAACAGTTCTTTTTGTTTCCGCAAATTGCGCAAGCCGTAGCGGATGAGCGACTTGACGGAGCCCAGCGGCTTGTTCATAGCGGCGGCGATTTCCCGCTGGGTTTCCCCGCGAAAGTAAAAGTGAATGATCGCTTGCCGCTGCTCTTCGGGGAGATGGGTTAACGCATCGAGGATGACTTGTTGTTCCAGTTGGCGGAGAAAGTAGAATTCCGCTCCCTTTTCTTTTAAAGCCGCTTCCTCAAGGCGGCTCACTAGCAAATCCCGTTTCTTGCGCAGGCGGTCGAGCGACCGGCTTTTCGTTTTCACGGCAAGAAAGGCTTGAACGCTTCCCCGCTTTGGATCAAATTGGTGCGGTTTTTGCAAGATTTCGAGAAACACATCGTGGCTGACATCTTCCGCCTCGGCCTCGTTGCCGACGATTCGAAGAGCGATATGATAGACCACCGGAGCGTATTTTTCGTAAAAACGGTCAAAGGCGGTGCGCGAGCCTTCGGCGATCTTCTCGAGCAGTTCCATGTCTTCCCATCGATCTTCCATCTTGCCCACCTCCCGACACATGCTTGATAGAATTGTTGCCCCTACTGCATCTATTCTACAATTTCATTTTTCTCCTGCAAAACAAATCCATTGATCCATTTCTGGCGTATACGAAGTGAAAACAGAAGGAGGGAGTGAACGTCGTGCGAAGCAGGGTCATCATGATGTTCGCCATGATCTTGACGCTCTTTTCGCTTCTGCTTCCGATCCGCCCGGCAGCGGCGACAAGCGGTGTTGTTCTCTTCACGCCATACACCGGCCTTTCGGTGACACCCGGGGAAACGATCGACTATACGGTCAATGTCATCAACAACGGCTCGGCGATTGAAAATGTCACGTTCTCGTTTGACAGTCTGCCGAAAGGATGGTCGACGTCGATGACCGCTGAGGGGAGAACGATTGAGCAGCTGTCCGTAAGAGGCGGAAAAGAAGAACAGGTCACGTTGGAAGTGACGGTGCCGCTTGATGCTGACAAAGGGGATTATCGTTTTTCCCTTGTCGCAAAAGGGGAAAGCGGCGTCTCCAAATTGCCCTTGCTTGTCCGCGTGACGGAACAAGGATCGTTTAAAACGGAACTGACGTCGGAACAAACGAACCTCGAGGGGCACGCGGATTCGAGCTTCACGTATGATGTCACGCTGAAAAACCGAACCGCCAAGACGCAAAATTACGCGTTAAGTTCGGCAGCCGAAAAAGGATGGCAAGTCGCGTTCAAATCGGAAGGCAATTCCGTTACGTCGGTGAAACTCGAGCCGAACGAATCAAGAGACATTACCGTCGAGGTCAAACCGCCGGAAAATGTGAAAGCGGGCACGTACAAAATCCCGATCAAAGCGCAAACGAGCGATACGTCGGCTGAGCTGACGTTAGAAGCGGTTATTACGGGCACGTATGAGCTCAAGCTGACGACGCCGTCAGGAAATTTGAGCACCGATGTGACGGCGGGGCATG
The DNA here is from genome assembly GCF_001544315.1 of Geobacillus jurassicus NBRC 107829. GTDB lineage: Bacteria > Bacillota > Bacilli > Bacillales > Anoxybacillaceae > Geobacillus > Geobacillus jurassicus. The sequence continues at coordinate 12,562 of NZ_BCQG01000024.1, read as the reverse complement.
AACGGGTGATCGATCTTGTCGTCAAAAACACCGGAAGCGCTCCGCTTTTGAACATCAATATGACGGCTGACGCTCCGCCTAATTGGGAAGTGGAATTCGATCAAAGCACGATCGCCCAGCTGAACCCGGGCGATTCCAAAACAGTCAAGGCGAAAGTGAAAGCGTCGGATGAAGCGATCGCCGGGGATTATGTCGTCAACTTCCAGGCGCAAACGGCGGAAACATCGGCGGAGGCGGCGTTCCGCGTCTCTGTCAAAACGTCAACGCTTTGGGGGATTGTCGCCCTGCTGATCATTGCAGGGGTGGCCGGAGGGCTGTACTATTTAATCAAAACATACGGGAGGAGGTAAGCATGGCAGCACCCGCCGTCATCGAGCTTGACAATTTGTGCAAAACGTATGGCGACCACCGAGCCGTTGACCATTTGACGCTTTCGATTCAAAAAGGGGAAATTTTTGGCCTCCTTGGCCCGAACGGGGCGGGGAAAACGACGACGATTTTGATGATGCTCGGGCTCACCGAACCGACGTCTGGTTCGGTGAGAGTATGCGGGGTCGATCCGGTGCGAAACCCGATTGAGGTGAAACGGAAAGTCGGGTACTTGCCGGATGATGTCGGCTTTTACCATCACATGACAGGCTTGGAGAACTTGTTGTATACGGCGGCGTTAAACGGCATTCCCCGCGCCGAAGCGGAAAAGCGGGCGTGGGAGCTGCTTGAGAAGGTGAAGTTGACCGATGCCGCCCATCAAAAAACGGGAACGTATTCACGCGGGATGCGGCAGCGGCTCGGCCTGGCCGATGTGTTGATGAAGCGTCCGGATGTGATCATTTTGGATGAGCCGACGTTGGGCATCGATCCTGAGGGAGTGCGCGAGCTGCTTCACCTGATCCGCGATTTGAGCCGTCATGAGGGCATCACGGTTTTGCTGTCTTCGCATCAATTGCACCACGTGCAGCAAATTTGCGACCGGGTCGGCTTGTTTGTCGGGGGCCGATTGTTGGCCGAAGGGAATATCGAGCGCCTAGCGCAGCAATTGTTTTTGCAGGATGCCTATGTCATCCATGTGGTCGCTTCCCCCCTTGACGCTTCCTTACGGTCCAAAATCGAGGCGATTCCGGGCGTCAACAAAGTGGAGCAAACGGAAAATGGATGGGATGTGTATTGCCAGACGGATGTGAGCGCCGCCATCAGCAAAACCATCGTTGAATCGCACTCTTCCTTGTTCCATCTCAGCCGGCGGGATTTTGGACTTGATGAGATTTATCACCGCTATTTTGAAGGGAGGGATGTACGTGAGGGCGAGTAACGAAGGACGATGGGCAAACGATGTTTTTTCATATGTGAAAAGATGGAGCGAACGGCTGAAGGCGGGTGCGCCGGATGAGAAGAAACGGGCAAGAGGGGCAAACAGCGCCTTTTCGGCCATTGTCAAAAAAGAACTGGCCGATTATTTGACGAGTTGGCGCATGATCATTTTAATCGCCCTCATCTTGCTCACTTGCTTCGGCTCGCTGTATACGGCGATGACGACAATTCGCGACGCGTTGGATTCTTCGGACGAAGCGAAAGAAATCGCGAAAGGCGCCTACTTGTTTCTGAAACTGTTCACCGTCTCGGACGGGACGCTGCCTTCGTTTTTGACGTTTGTCAGCTTTCTTGGGCCGCTGCTCGGCATCGCCCTCGGGTTTGACGCCATCAATTCGGAGCGGAATCGGGGGACGTTAAGCCGGCTTATGGCGCAGCCGATTCCGCGCGATTATGTGATCAATGGCAAGTTTGTCGCTGCATTGTTGTTAAATGCCGCTTTGTTTCTTTCGCTCGGCCTGCTTGTGACGGCATTGGGCATTTTGGTTTTAGGGATTCCGCCTACTTTCGAAGAGTTTGCGCGCATCATGTGCTTTTTGTTGCTATGTCTTGTGTATATCGCGTTTTGGCTCAATCTCGGCATTTTGTTTTCCGTCGTCTTCCGCCAGGCGGCGACCTCGGCGTTGTCGTCGATGGCCGTTTGGCTGTTTTTCAATCTTTTTTACTCCATGGTCGTTGAAGTAGTTGCCAAGCCGTTTTTGCAGTCTGACGCCATTACGTCCGTCGAACAGGCCGTCGGGCGTCAAGAGTTGGTGCTTGGCCTCATGAGGCTGTCGCCGAGCTATTTGTTCAATGAATCGACGACGGCCTTGCTTTCGCCGGACGTTCGGACGCTAGGGATCGTCACCGTTGAACAGACGGCTGGCGCCATCGCCGGTCCGTTGCCGTTCTCGCAAAGTTTATTGCTCATTTGGCCGCAAGCGACCGCGCTCATTGCCGCCACCCTCATCTGCTTTGCGATCGCTTATGGGCTGTTTATGAGGCAAGAAATCCGGGCGAGCGGGTAAGGGAATTTTCTCCTCCTGCTGCCGATGGTGAACGGCGCTCGCGATTGGCGGCGGGCGGTTGTCTGTTGGAAGAAAAGACGCGTTTCAACGTGATGCCCCCATAGATACAGCCATGCGCAAAGGCATCCCACAGCGTTTGGGATGCCTTTTTATCATCCTAAACCGAGAAGACCTCCACTTCCACTAGTGAGCGTCAGTGGGGGATGAATCGGTGTCTTTCGTCATCGATCTTCCTCTTGCTTCAGCAGAACAGAAGGTGTAAAATAGATAGAAACAGAACAAACGTTCCGTTCAGAAAGAGGGAAAGTCATGCACAAAGCCTACCGCTTTCGGTTGTATCCCACCCGAACACAAGCGGAGCTGATCCACCAAACGATTGGATGCTGCCGGTTTGTGTACAACCACTTTTTGTGCGAATGGAATCAGGCGTACGAAACCACCGGAAGAGGACTCGGCTATAACGAGTGCTCCAAGCGGCTGACCGCCTTAAAGCAAACCCTTCCATGGCTGAAGACACCCGATTCGACCGCCTTGCAAAACGCGCTGCAACAGTTGGCCGAGGCGTTTGACCGCTTCTTCGATGGACTTGCCAACGCTCCCCACTTCAAAAGCAAAAAACACCCGAACCAATCGTACACCGCCCAGTGCAACTACCCAAAGAACGGACGCCCATCGATCGAAATCGACGGCCATCGCTTGAAGCTCCCGAAGCTCGGATGGGTGAAGTTTGCGAAAAGCCGTGAGGTGGAAGGCCGCATTCTCTCGGCCGCCATTCGCCGAGACCGAGCAGGGAAGTATTTTGTCTCCATCCTCGTCGAAACGGACATTCCTCCATTGCCGGCAACGGACAAGCACGTGGGCGTCGATTTGGGGTTGAAACATATCGTGGTGCTTTCCACGGGAGAAAAAATGGATCATCCCCAGTATTTACGCCGATACGAAGAGAAGCTGGCGTACTGGCAGCGGGTGATGGCCCGCCGGAAGCCGGGCGGTTCGAACTGGCAGAAAGCCCGTTTGAAAGTGGCCAGGCTTCATGAGAAAATCACGAACTGCCGGAATGATTTCCTGCACAAGGTGTCCACCCGCCTCATCCGCGAAAACCAAGTGGTGTGCGTGGAGGACTTGCGTGTGCAGAACATGCAGAAGAATCGCAAGCTGGCCAAGAGCATTTCCGATTCCGCATGGGGGCGGTTTCTGAAGATGCTTGAGTATAAAGCGGAATGGTACGGGCGGACGGTGGTCCGTGTCAGCCGCACGTTTCCATCGAGTCAATTGTGCTCGTGTTGCGGGCACCGGCAGGTGGAGGTGAAATCGCTCGACATCCGCGAGTGGGTGTGCCCGAACTGCGGAGCTGAACACGACAGGGACCATAACGCCGCCCAAAATATTTTGCAGGAAGGGCTTCGTTTGCTGTCTTTAGTAGGGCAGCTGAACCGTGGGACGCACGGGGATGGCTTGGTTCATAGCCTGCCGTGGGGCGGGTGTTCCCAAGAATCTCCCACCTCTAAGCGTGAGCGTAGGTGGGAGAGCGTTCAATATGTCCGCGCCTGCCCATGAACGATTTTGACAAAACTGTGGCGGCAACGTTGACAAAATGGTGACAACAACAAGGTATGTGACAAACCTCACCAATCCATTTTCCCCGCCCGCGTATGATGGAATTACAAACAAAGCCACATATTTTGAAAGTTAGGGAGGGGCTTTTCATGAATAAACAAAAGGCGTTGCTGCCGATCACGACGCTGGCGATGATGTTTTCGTTCGCGGTGTGGGCCGTGTTTTCGCCGTTGGCGAGCACGTTTCAAGAAATGTACGGGCTGACATCGACGCAAAAAAGCATTTTAGTCGCCATTCCGGTGTTGCTCGGTTCGGTCATGCGCTTGCCGCTCGGCATTTGGACGGATCGGATCGGGGGGCGCAGGCTGTTTTCGCTGCTGCTGCTGTTTCTCATCATTCCGCTTGTTGGCGCAGGGTTTGCGGATTCGTATGCGATGCTTCTGTTTTGGGCGTTTTTCATCGGCATGGCGGGAACGTCGTTCGCCATTTCCGTGACGTTCGTGTCGCGTTTAACCCCGCCGGAAAAGCAAGGGACAGCGCTTGGGATCAACGCGATGGGGAACTTCGGCACGGCGGTCGCAACGTTTTCCGTTCCGTCGATTGCTGCGGTGTTTGGGGTGCCGTGGGCGTTTTGGGGGATGATCATTCCGGTTGTCATCATGCTCGTTCTCGTTTGGTTTTTCACACCGGATATGCCGAAGCCGAAGCACCAAAAAACGGTGCGCGAATCGCTGGCGGTATTGAAATATAAACATACATGGACGCTGTCGCTCTTTTACTTCGTCACGTTTGGAGCGTTTGTCGCTTTCGGCATTTACTTGCCGTCGCTTCTCGTTGACTTGTATGGGTTAACGCCAGTGGATGCCGGGATGCGCGCGGCCGGGTTTACGGTCATCGCGACGCTTGCACGGCCGATCGGCGGTTACCTCGGCGATAAAATTGGTGCTGAGCGGGTGTTGGCATTTGTGTACGCCGGTATGACGATCGGCGCGTTGGCGATCGCGTTCGGAATGGGGAACATTTGGGTGATGACAGCGGCTTGCCTGCTTGTCGCCGTGATGTCCGGGCTGGGCAACGGCGCGGTCTTCAAGCTCGTGCCGCAGCTGTTCCCGGCGGAAACGGGCGCCGTCACCGGACTTGTCGGCGCTTGGGGAGGACTCGGCGGCTTTTTCCCGCCGATTGTCATGGGGATCATCAAAGATGCGACAGGTTCGTATGTGCTCGGTTTTCTGCTTCTTAGCTTGTTTACCCTTATCTGCTTCTTGCTGAATCGGCTTGTATTTGGCAAAAAAGCGGGCGAACCGGCGAAGCGATACGCATCGTAAAATCCGATGCCAGATCCAAAGAGGTCAAAAGCGTACGCTTTTGGCCTCTTTTTGGTTTGCGGAGGTGCAAGCCCAACGAAAGGATGGAAAATGGCGATCCGCAAAGAGGAAGGTCGTTTTCCGTTAGTGAATAGGGCTACATTCGTTACGGTTGCTACATTGCGAATATTTATTGCTCATTATTTCACAAACCCTTCAAACATGGCCGCTCCTTGGTGATACAAATCACTAGGGGAAAGGCAGAAATGGCGTACGCTGAAGGTGTAAATCAAATCACCTGAAGGGGGAGAAAACGGTGAAACGAAATGTGTCTACGTTGTTGTCAGTTGCGTTGGCTGCGTCGCTTTTGGCAGCATGCAGCAACAACGGAGGAGGAGAGGCGCAGGCAGAAAACAAAAATGGGACGTCAGCGCAACAGTCTGCCGCGGACGTGTTAGCGGCGCACAAAGGAGTCAACCAAGCGCCAGTACCGTTAAAATTAGAACGGATCGGTCCGCATGACGTCCGCGTCGAAATGACGGCGCAAATTACTGACATTGAAATCGACAAAGGAAAAACGTATAAGGCATGGACATTCAACGGCCAAGCGCCTGGACCGCTCGTCGTCGTCAATGAAGGGGATACGATCCACTTTACGTTGAAAAACATGGACCCCGTCATCCCGCACAGCATGGATTTCCATGCCGTCCATGCCGCACCATCAAAAGACTTTATCGATGTGATGCCGGGAAAATCGGGAACGTTTACGTACCCAGCGAATAATCCTGGCGTATTCATGTACCATTGCGGCACAAAGCCGGTCTTGCAACATATCGCCAACGGCATGCACGGCGTGATCATCGTCAAGCCGAAAAACGGCTACCCGACCGATCAAGAAGTCGACCGCGAATATGTGCTTATCCAAAACGAGTGGTACAAATATAACGATATGAACGATTTCCAAAACGGCGTGCCAAGCTACGTCGTCTTCTCGACAAAGGCGCTCAAACCTGGCGATCCGAATACGAACGGCGATACGTTTACGCTGAAAGAAAAACCGCTGCTTGCGAAAGTCGGTGAGAAAATCCGCTTGTATGTCAACAACGTCGGTCCGAACGAAGTGAGCTCGTTCCACGTTGTCGGGACGGTGTTGGATGATGTATACCTTGACGGCAACCCGAACAATCATCTGAAAGGGATGCAAACGGTGATGCTTCCGGCAAGCGGTGGTGCGGTCGTCGAATTTACCGTCACCAAACCGGGAACATATCCGATCGTCACTCACCAGTTCAATGACGCACAAAAAGGAGCCGTCGCCATACTGAAAGTGACTGAAACCGGCGAAGACGACGGCACGGAAGCGAGCGGGCATTGACCACATCCCGTTCTCCCAAAACGGGATTGATGCCGCCCAAAGCCTTATGATTCTTAATTATATCGCGGCGAAAAGAAAAAGAAGTGATTCACATCACATTTAAAAGAAAAAGAGAGCGTCCGGCAGGCCGCGAACAACGGCTGATCGGGCGCTCTTCCAATCAGCGCGCCAAAATGGCTTGGTCGTTGCTTTGGCCATGGGAAACGATCGGGTAGACGTTCTCTTCCCTTAGCCATGGCGCTCCGCTCACTCAATGCAACAAATATCCGCCGGACAGTCTTCACACTGGATTTCCGTTTTCAAATAGTTCAGGTCATGGACCGTGATTTTTCCCCGCTTTATCGAGATGATCCCTTCCTGCTTCAAGGCGTTGAGCATCCGATTGACGCTTTCGCGCGTCGTGCCGCAAAAGTTGGCTAAATCTTGGTTTTTCAACGAAACGTCGATGAAGATGCTCCCGTCCTCAAGCGGGACGCCATAACTGTTGCAAAGGCGAATGAGCGTAGAATACAATGCGCCTTTTTTTCCGTTCATAATCAAATCGCGGAACTTCGTCTGCGTCCGCCGGGCATGCTTGCTCATCCAGCGCATATATTCAAGAGCAAGAGTTGGATTGACGAGCAGCTGCTCCTCTAATTCATTCTTATCCATGACCGCTGCTTCGCCCGATTCCATCACTTTGGCGGTCAATAAGTAGCGCGGATCGTTCGTAAACAGCGTCAACTCGCCGACGATTTCTCCGCTTCCGCAAATGCGGAAGCACATTTCTTTTCCGTCCGGGCAAATTTTGCTGACTTGCACTTTGCCGGAAAGGATCAAGTACAGCTCATTGGCTGACATCCCTTCTTGGAACAAAAACGAGTGCTTGCGCAGCGGAATCACTTTTTTGGACGATTGCAGCAAAGCGCGCAAATGGGAAAAATCACGGTTCGACGCTTTGCGGATTTGTCCTTCCATGATGGACACCTCCATTTGTTCAGCTATTTCTATTTTAAAAACATCACAGTGGAAACAGAGTGAAAAAAATCACCATTGGCCGATTTTTGTGCACATGGTCACAAATTTTTCTAAGCCGGATTTCCCCGCTCATATGATACAATCAATGTGAACAGTGTCACAGCAAGCAATTGAACAGTTTCGTATAGTGAATAGAGACGATGCAAAGAGAGGCCCATTATCTATGACGGATTTTTGGTCACCCGTATGGTTGTCAATAAAGGTGTCCCTTCTCGCCGGTTTGATCGTCGCCATCCTTGGGACGACAGCAGCGAGGCGGATGGCGCGCCGCCGGTTTCGAGGGAAGATGATCGTTGAGACGGTGTTTATGCTGCCGTTGGTGCTGCCGCCGTCGGTCGTCGGGTTTTTGCTTGTTGTGCTGTTTGGCCGGCATAGCCCGGTCGGGCAGTGGATCGAGACTTGGTTTCATACAACTGTACTGTTTACCTTCAGCGCAGCGGTGCTGGCTGCTGTTGTCGTGTCGTTCCCGCTCATGTACCAAGCGGCGAAAGCGGGGCTCGAAGCAGTCGATCCGACGATCGAAGGAGCGGCGCGCATCGATGGGGCGAATGAGCGCCAAGTGTTTTGGCATATTTCCCTGCCGCTTGCGAAAAACGCGCTATTATCTGGGGTCGTGCTGTCGTTTGCCCGCAGTCTCGGGGAGTTCGGCGCGACGCTCATGTTTGCCGGCAACATCCCAGGGAAAACGCAAACGATCCCGACTGCTGTCTATATGGCGATGGAGTCGGGGCGGATGGAGCTAGCGTGGGCATGGGTGGCGGTCACGATCGGGTTATCATTCAGTTTATTGGCGTGTGTGACCAAACTGAGCCGTTTGCAATGATAGAGGAACAGGCCGTTTGAAAATCACGCGGCCCATGAAAGGGAAAGGAGGGAGCGCCATGGAAGAGCGCGACCGGATGAAGATCACCGACCGCCTCGCCCGCCCGCTTCGCGATTTGCGGTTGTCGGTCACCGACCAATGCAATTTTCGCTGCGTCTATTGCATGCCGGCTGAGGTGTTCGGGCCGAATTTTCGCTTCTTGACGGAAGATCAGCTATTAACGGTCGATGAGATGGTGCGCTTGGCCGAATGTTTTGTCGAGCTTGGCGTCGAAAAAGTCCGCCTGACCGGCGGGGAGCCGCTGCTTCGGCGCGACCTTGATGCGCTCATTGAGCGGCTGTCCATGATTCCCGGATTGCGGGACATTGCCCTCACGACAAACGGCATCCATTTAGTAAAATGGGCGAAACGGTTGAAAGCGGCCGGGTTGAAGCGCGTCAACGTCAGCCTTGATGCGTTGGACGATGACATTTTTCGCAACATGAACGGCGTCGGCGTCCGCGTCGCTCCGGTGTTGAAAGGCATTGAAGCGGCACGGGAGGCAGGGCTTGGCGTGAAAGTGAACATGGTTGTGAAAAAAGGGTGGAACGACTCGCAAATCGTTCCGATGGCGGCGTACTTTAAAGACTCGGGCATTCCGCTCCGTTTTATTGAATTTATGGATGTCGGCACGACAAATGGTTGGGATTTTTCACATGTGGTGACAAAAAAAGAGATGTATGAGCAAATCAACGCCATGCACCCGCTCGAGCCGGTGGAAAAGGAGTACTTCGGCGAAGTGGCGAGCCGCTATCGCTACGTCGGCACGAACGTGGAAGTCGGCTTTATCGCTTCGGTGACGGAAACGTTTTGCCGGAGCTGCACAAGGGCGCGCATTTCCGCGGATGGCAAGCTGTATACGTGCTTGTTTGCCTCTCAAGGCGTGTCACTCAAAGACAAGCTGCGCGCCGGCGCGGGAAAAGAGGAGCTGAAGGCGCTGATTGCCGCCATCTGGAGCCAACGGACGGACCGCTATTCGGAAGAACGGACGGCAGAAACGGCAAAACAACAGCGGAAAATTGAGATGTCGTATATTGGGGGATGAGGAGAAGTGGGGCGCTCTTTCATATAGTGAAATCAGTGTATTTGCCCCTTCATCTTATTTCGGTTCTGATCATTTACGTCGTATTTTCGCTCACTTGATAAGCTTTATATAGATGCAATTTAAAGCTTTAACATTTATAGCTTTTACCGGTCATTGGATCGACTGTCGGGTGACCGAACAACGCCGCTTCCAGACCCATGTATGGGTCTGTGAAGCGGGTCGTTGTTCGGTCTTCCGTCACGCTAAGGCGTGACGGAGGCAAGCCTGTGGCTTGCCTTCGACAGTCAAAAATGGACAAGCCGCTTTTCCGTCAAGGATATGTTAAACGCTTTCGTTGCATCTATATAGATGCGGCGCCGATGGGCGGCGTCTGGTGATGAAATAAGGTGATATGGAATATTTTTGGATACTATAACAGCAGCAACGATGTCATCGTCGTGAAGGATATCTCAACTTGTTTGTCAAGTAATGTCGAATTTTTAGTAACGATCCTGCTTGACATTTTTTTTTAGAAAACATAATTATCAAAAAGCATAGAGGAGGTGTATTTTCATGAGCGGAAAAATCATAGTTCGACAAAGGGGATAGCTGTAATAATGGTTTGACCTGTTTAATACGTTTGGACCATTGATCAAGGGATGTTCACTTACAGAAAGCTGATTTGGAATTCGAACAAGCAATGATCCCTCAACAAATGTGAAAGATGCTGCGACATTTCCAGGAATTCTCCAAGTCATTCTCAACATTTGCGTTTGACCCCGTAACTTCTTATCGCAATACAACATTTATTAAGCCTGCTAAAATATCCGCGCCAGACGGTTACTGCTATGGGGGAGATAATCGGAATTTTTCCGCGTCTGCTAGCACATATCGTACTCGAATCGATCTCTCGATTTATTGGCAGGATGGATCCTATGGATTTTCAAAATACACAAGAGATTCTATCCGTTATAATAAAAACGATAATGGCACATGTGGTTCAAACGAATTGGCGAGGCAAAATGCTGGGACCTCAGGTATAACGGCTGTAAAGGAATGGATTACACCGGGCGAAGCACAGTTTCAAATTTCTCATTCTGTTGGATTACCGTTTTACATGGGTGCTCCGCCAAATATTGATTACAGTTACAGTTTAAATATTCAAAAGAGCGGAGCTACTTATATTAGTGGTAGCCATGATCAGTATCCTTGGCATGAAATTTATAGGTCAGATAACGGGGGAACGTGGAAAACTCTTTATCAATTTGATCCTGATGCTGCAGGCACAAATGTCAATTATTTATTTCCTTGGTACCCCAATAAAAAAATCGCAGTGGGCAAGTAATTTTGCATCTATATAAGTTGCAATAAAGAATTTCCGATTTTTCGTTTCTGCTTTCATCTCAATACGAGCTGATATGGTATAACGCGGAAGGCAGTCAGCTGGATGTAAAACAAAATTTGAACTTATATAAATAAAGAATTTCCGATCTCCATGTCCCATCTTTATCACCTGGCAAGCTGGCACAGTGACAAGAAGAGCAAACAATGCCATGGAAAACAAAATTGCAATTTTATATAATAAGGGGATAGTATGAGTGAAAAAATTTTTTGCAGAGGTTTTGTTGGCGTTTGTCATGTTCACGCTTTCCCTCTCATTGTTTAGCGATTTTGCTTTTATCGTTGCCATTTTGCCGTTTGCGGCATTGGCTATTTTGCTTATATGTGCAGTGACAGAAGCGATTGTTTCTTATTTTGAAAGAAGATGGGGAGTGAAGTGGGTTTGGACAGTTGTTTTAGGAATTGCAATGATTACGTCGCTTCCTTTTTATCCTTCTTTTGTCTTTATGGTCCCGATTTATATTGGGGCAGCGGGGTATTATGCAGGGAGACGACTATTTTCAAAATTTCGTAAGATGTAAGGAAAAGTCTAATATATACGGAAGATCAGCGAGCTTCGGGATGACGATCGGAACTCGTCTATTGCACTTCCAAAAAACAATGGTACTACGGATTCAAGCTGCACCTTCAAGTGACCAATCAAGGATTGCCCATGGGCTATGTTGTAACGGAAGCGTCTTGCCACGATGTCAAAGCAGCAGAAACGGTCATGCCCCAAATTCCTCATCCCTACAACTTTGGAGACAAAGGGCACATCAGCCGCACCTTGCAACGAAAGCTGTACGAAGAGCACCAAGCGGCATTGTGGACACCGTCTCGAAACAATCAAAAGCATCGTCCATCCCGGGCATGGGAAGAATGGATTAAGAAAAGCCGCCCTTCTGGCTCATTGATACAAGTCGTGGTTTTTGGCAGAAAAATGAGCTCTGATTTGTTTTCTGACATCATTTTCTCATTCAGAATCACATTCGTATCGATTTCGTTATTTCTTCGATAGGATTTCTCAATTAAATTTCCGACCTGCTTTTCGCCTGCAACCTCTAATAGGCCGTATTCCTCTAACTTTTTTGACATGATAGTATAGCCTCGATGGTTTTTCATTTAATTTTTCCGCTAGTTCCTTCACCGTTAAGGCATCGTTTTTCGTTAAGTCCAAAATTTTGTTTCGTTTTGGGTTAATCAAGATTTTGGCCAATTCCAAATCACTTAATTCTTTCATCCTTCTATGCTGCTCCTTTCTGTGTTGAATGCAACTTGGCTCAATTGTCGATATCCTTGGAAGAGTGGATAAGTACAAGTTGTCAGTACGAGCAAGATGCCGCTCGTTGCGGTTGCGTAAACACTTCCGATCACATCGGCATACCAACCGCCTATAATGATTCCTAGCATTATGGGAAAATTGGAGAACGTCGTCATTAAAGCAGAACCTCTACCCCTTAATTCTTGCGGCACAATAGAGATAAACAAACTATTAATCGGCACATTCACCAACGCATTCAATACTCCTACCATGGTGCACCAAGTATAGAGAGGAAAATCCCCCCAATTATGGACGAACACGTTCAAAGGCACAATACCCGCCATCCATACGCCAATAAACATCATTCCTATCCATAATAATCGATTAGCTGGGATGGTTTGAAGCAA